>JAAYZM010000414.1 GCA_012514835.1 Actinomycetales bacterium | reverse complement strand
GTTGTAGACGACGTCGAGGATGACCTCGATGCCCGCGTCGTGCAGCGCCTTGACCATCGCGCGGAACTCCTGGACGGCCTGCCCCGGCGTGGAGAACGCGGCGTAGCCGTTGTGCGGCGCGAAGAAGCCGATCGTGTTGTAGCCCCAGTAGTTGGACAGACCCTTGGCCTGCAGGCTCGGGTCGTTGACGAACTGGTGGACGGGCATGAGCTCGACCGCCGTGACACCGAGCGACGTGAGGTGCTCGATCGAGGCGGGGTGCGCGAGGCCCGCGTACGTGCCCCGCAAGTGCTCCGGGATGTCCGGGTGGCGCATCGTGAACCCGCGCACGTGCGTCTCGTAGACCACCGACTCGTGGTACTCGCGTCGTGGCGGACGGTCGTGGCCCCAGTCGAAGAACGGGCTCACCACCACCGACGTCATGGTGTGCCCCGCCGAGTCCTCCTCGTTGCGCCGCTCGGGGTCCTCGAGGTCGTAGGAGTAGAGCGAGGGATGACCGTCCACCTGACCGTCGATCGCTTTCGCGTACGGGTCGAGGAGGAGCTTGGTCGGGTCGCAGCGGTGGCCGTGGTCGGGATCGTACGGTCCGTGCACGCGGAAGCCGTATCGCTGACCCGGGGCGAGCGCGACGACGTACCCGTGCCACACGAACGCGTCCACCTCGGGCAGGTCGACGCGCGTCTCGGTGCCGTCGTCGGCGATCAGGCACAGCTCGACGCGCTCAGCGACCTCGGAGAAGAGCGCGAAGTTGACGCCCGCGCCGTCGTAGGTGGTGCCGAGGGGGTAGGGGGTGCCTGGCCACAGGTCCATGTCCCCAGGGTGCCAGCGTGCCCGGCGGTGCGCTCAGGGGCGGCGTTCCCCAGCCCGCGCGGCGTGCTCCGCGCCCGGGTCACCACCTCGGCAAGGATGGGGGCATGACGGCGCACGAGGATCCCCGTGAAGATCCCACCTCACGTTTGCGCCCGCCCGCGCGTCTACCGGGTATGAAGGAACCGTTCGAGGTGCTCGTGCGGCGGCACGGTCCCACCGTGCTGCGCGTGTGTCGCGCCGTCCTGGGCCCGCACGATGCGCAGGACGCATGGTCGGAGACGTTCCTGGCCGCGCTGCGCGCGTATCCCGGCCTCGATGACGGCGCGAACGTCGAGGCGTGGCTCGTGACGATCGCGCACCGCAAGGCGCTCGACGTGCTCCGGGCCGGGGCACGCACGGTGCCGGTCGCCGACGTGCCAGACCGTCCCGCGCCGGACTGCACGGACGGTAGGGACCTCGACGTGTGGCGCGCCCTCGGCGACCTCGCGGACAAGCAGCGGGTCGTCGTCGCCTACCACTACCTCGCGGGGCTCGGGTATCGCGAGGTGGCGCAGATCATCGGCGGGAGCGAGGCCGCCGCGCGCCGGGCGGGGGCCGACGGGGTCGCGGCCTTGCGGCGGGCGCTCGGGATCGACAAGAAGACGAGCCGGGACCTGAGGACGAGGGGAGTCGTGGCATGAACGAGACATGGCCTGACCGGATCACGAGCGCGCTGGAGGTGGGCATGGAAGCAGAGCTCGAGCGCCTGGCCGCGAGCCTTGCGACGACGGCGGGAGCCGAGGGGATCCTCGACCTCGCGTACCGCACGGTGTCCTCGCCGATCGGTGAGCTGCTGCTCGTCGCGAGCGAGCGCGGGATCGTGCGGCTCGCGTTCGAGAACGAGGACCGCGACGCGGTGCTCGCCGAGCTCGCCACCAAGGTGAGCCCCCGCATCCTGGCCGCCCCGGAGCGGCTCGAGCCCGCGGCGCGTGAGCTCGGAGAGTACTTCGCGGGAACGCGCCGTGCTTTCGACGTCCCGATCGACCTCAGCCTCACGCGCGGCTTCCGGGGCGAGGTGGTCGAGTTCCTGCGCAGCATCGAGTTCGGGCACACGCGCAGCTACGCCGAGGTCGCCGGTGCGGTCGGCAACCCCGGCGCCGTACGGGCGGTGGGGACCGCGTGCGCCACGAACCCGGTCCCGCTGTTCGTCCCGTGCCACCGCGTGGTGCGTTCGGACGGCACGTTCGGTGCGTACCGGGGCGGGCACGAGGCGAAGGGCTACCTGCTCGCGATGGAGGCGGCGGCATGAGCGAGACCGGTGTGACGATCGGCACGGGGACCACGCAGGGAGGCAAGCCCGCGCTCGGTCCCGCAGTCGGCGCGGACGGCAGGGCCAGGACACCCTGGGCGTACGGCGACCCGCTGCTGCTCGAGTACTACGACACCGAGTGGGGCCGCCCCGTGCGGGACGAGCGAGGGATCTTCGAGCGGCTCTCGCTCGAGGCGTTCCAGTCCGGGCTCTCGTGGCTCGTTGTGCTCCGCAAGCGCGACGCCTTCCGCGCCGCGTTTGCGGACTTCGGCCCGGAGGTCGTCGCGACGTACACGGAGGAGGACGTCGCGCGGCTGCTCGAGGACCCGGGGATCGTCCGCAACGGGGCGAAGATCCGCGCGACGGTCCGCAACGCGCAGGCCACGCTCGCGCTCCGCGAGGACGGTGGGCTCGCCGAGCTCGTATGGTCCTTCCAGCCCGCGCAGACTCCGCGCCCGCGGACCATGAGCGAGGTTCCCTCGAGCTCGCCCGAGTCTGTCGCCCTCGCGAAGGAGCTGCGCCGCCGAGGATTCAGCTTCGTGGGGCCCACCACGGTGTTCGCGCTGATGGAAGCCGTGGGGATCGTCGACACTCACCTTGTCGGAAGTCACCTGCGGGGCGTCTCCGGGGTCTGGCCCGAGTGACCGTCCTCGATCTCGACCACGTGGGGCCGCTCCACGCCGAACCCCTCCTCGGGGCGCTCGCCGCGCACAGCCTCGCGCGCGTCCAGGTGACGGAACGCGAGGGCACAGCTCAAGAGAGCGCAGACCGGGAGAGCAAGGTGCGCGGCTCGGTGCGGCGCTTGCTCGACCTCGACGGCCTGGACGTCAAGGTGACGGTGCGGATCCAGGACGGTGGAGTGTCGCTCGAGCTGCCGGACGACGTGGATGCGGCACGGGTCGAGCTCGCGCGTACCGCGGTGCGGCGCTGGTTCGACCTCGACCTCGACCCGACGGCCGTCCACGCCCGGCTCGGTGACGACCCCCGGCTGGCTCCGCTCCTCGCGGCTCGGCCAGGTCTGCGGATCGTCGGCCATCCCGATCCCTTCGAGGCGGCGATGACCACGGTCATGGGGCAGCGGGTCAGCCTCGCCGCGGGGCGGGTGTTCGGGGCACGGTTCGTGGACCATTTCGCGCCGCGCATCGCTGGGCCCGGTGATCTCGTGCCCTTCCCGCTCCCTTCGGTGGTGGCCGCAGCGGACCCCGCGGAGCTGCAGCGTGCGATCGGGGTGACGGGCGCCCGGGCGCGGTGCCTGGTCGAGCTCGCGAGACTCTTCGCGGACGGTCTCGATCCGGTGCGCGAGGATCCGGGGCTGGTGCGGCGCACGCTGCTCGCGGTACCGGGGATCGGACCGTGGACCGTGGAGTACCTCGCGGTGCGGGTGCTGGGGGACCGGGACGCCTACCCGTCTGGCGACCTCGTGCTGCAGCGAGCGCTCGGGGTGCGCACGGCCAGCGAGGCAGAGGCGCTCGCCGAAGGATGGCGACCGTGGCGCGCGTACGCGCTGTTCCACCTGTGGACCCACGAGAGCTACGTGCCCGGGGGAGGCGTGCGCCAGACGGGTGATCCTCGGGCGGGTGGACTGGTCCCGACTGAACCTACGGGACCGTAAGTTACTCTTGAGTAATGACAGCCCTCGCCTCGCGCCCCTGGCTCGCCCACTACCCGGAAGGCGTGCCCGCGCAGGTCGAGATCCCGGCAGAACCGCACGGTCGGGCGCTCGTCGACGCGGCCCGGCGGTGGCCCGAGCGGGTGGCCCTCGACTTCTTCGGAGCCACGCTGACGTACGCGGAGCTCGCAGACCGCGTGAGCCGTGCTGCAGGGGCGTTCTACGGCCTGGGCGTGCGCGGCGGGGACCGGGTCGCGCTCGTGCTGCCCAACTGCACGTCCCACGCGGTCGCGTTCCACGCGCTCCAGCGCCTGGGCGCCGTCGTCGTCGAGTGCAACCCCACGTACACCGCGAGCGAGCTCGCGCACCAGCTCCGCGACTCGGGCGCGACCGTCGCCCTCGTGTGGGACAAGGCGGTCCCCGCGGCCCTTGCCGCGCGCGAGAACCTGGGCAGCGAGGTCCGCGTCCTTGCTCTCGACATGACCCGAGACCTCCCGCTCAAGCTCCGCCTCGCGCTGCGTCTCCCGGTCGCGAAGGCCCGAGACCTGCGCACCGCGATGCAGGGCCCGGTCCCCGCGGGGGTGCCGCGCTGGCACGAGCTCGTCGCCCGGGCGGACGCCCTCGACCCGTCGGTGCCGGAGCCTGAGGCGGACGACGTCGCGCTCATCCAGTACACCGGCGGCACCACGGGCACCCCGAAGGGCGCCGTCCTGACGCACCGCAACCTCGTGGCCAACGGCATCCAGGGCCAGGCGTGGGCGCAGTTCCGCGAGGGCGAGGAGACGGTCTACGGCGCGCTGCCCTTCTTCCACGCGTTCGGGCTCACGTTCTGCCTCACGCTCGCCGTCCGGATCGGTGCCACCGTCGTCGCGTTCCCGAAGTTCGACGCGGCCTCGACCGTCGAGGCGCACGCGCGCCGCCCCGCGACCTTCATCCCCGGGGTCGCTCCGATGTTCGACCGCATCGTCACGGCCGCCGAGACCGCAGGCGTGGACCTGCACGGCATCCGGCTCTCCTTCGCCGGGGCGATGCCGATCCCGGCCGAGACGGCCGCGCGCTGGGAGGCGGCGACGGGTGGGCTGCTCATCGAGGGCTACGGGCTCACGGAGACCTCGCCCGTCGCGCTCGGCAACCCGTGCAGCGCGGACCGCCGCCCCGGCGCGCTCGGTCTGCCGTTCCCCAGCACGGACATCCGCGTGATCGACCCCGACCACCCGGACGAGCTCCAGGACGCGGAGCCCGACGCGGACGGGACGGTGCGCGGCGAGCTGCTGATCCACGGGCCGCAGGTGTTCCAGGGGTACTGGAACCGTCCCGAGGAGACCGCCGAACAGCTCCTCGAGGGCGGCTGGTTGCGCACCGGTGACATCGTCCGGGTGGGGACCGACGGGGTCGCGGTGCTCGTGGACCGCATCAAGGAGATGATCGTGTCCGGCGGGTTCAAGATCTATCCCTCGCAGGTCGAGGAGCACCTGCGGGCGATGCCCGGGGTGCGCGACGTCGCCGTCGTGGGCCTGCCGGGCAAGGGCGCCGACGAGCGCGTCGCGGCCGCCATCGTGCTCGAGGACGACGACGACTCCCGGCCGCTCGTGGACCTCGCGGGACTGCGGGCGTGGGGCGAGCAGAAGCTCACGCGCTACGCCCTGCCGCGCGTGCTCGGTGTGGTGGCTGAGCTGCCTCGCTCCCAGCTCGGCAAGGTGCTGCGCCGTACGGTGCGCGAGGACCTGCTGGGCCGCGAGGACCTCGAGCAGCTCGCGCAGTAGGGGACCTGCGGGGGAGTCCCTAGGGTGGGGGCGTGCACGATCACTCCCACGCTCACAGCCCCGGTGCACGCCACGTGGGGCGCTTGCAGTTCGTCCTGGTCACGACGGC
>JAAYZM010000413.1 GCA_012514835.1 Actinomycetales bacterium | reverse complement strand
CGACCCGGAGCGAAAGCTGAGCGCGGTGCATCCCGTCATCATGCCGAGAACGTCCTCCTGGGGGCTCGGCCTTTCTGCGGCGAGCGCCCGGCTCCGGGCGCGAGCTACCTAGGTCCCACCCTCCGCCGCGATGCGCTCGACCTCGGCGTGCGCACCCTCATCCAGGTAGCGACCTCCGCGCGGGAGGAGCCCGCCGTCGGACCATGCGTAGACCAGCGGGTGCCCCGGGGGGATGTTGAGCTCCTGCACCTCCTCGGGGGACAAGCAGTCGACGACGGCGCACAGCGCGCGCAGCGAGTTCCCGTGCCCGACGACGAGCACCCGGCGGCCTGCCTCGATCTCGGCGCGGATCTCGGTCCACAGCGGGGCGACCCGGTCCATGACCTCGAGCAAGGTCTCCCCGGCTCCCGGCGTCGGCAGCCCCGAACCTTCCTCGACGTACGGCGCCGCAGGCCACGCGGCGCGCTGCTCCTCGGTGACCGGGCCCGGCGAGCCTTCGAGGGTGCGGCGCATCGCGATGTACCCCTCGGGCCCGAGGCGCTCGCGGGCCTCCGCCTTCGCGACTCCCGTGAGCGAACCGTAGTCGCGCTCGGCGAGGCGCCAGCTGGGGGTCACGGTGGCAGGGTCGAGCCCAAGCTCGCGCGCGAGGATCTCGGTGGTCGCGGCCGCCCGACGCATGGGCGAGGTCCAGGTGCGCTCAGGCGCCAGACCAGCGGCCTCGAGCAGCCGCGCCCCGAGCGCCGCCTGCTCCCGCCCGCGCTCGGTGACGTCGACGTCGAGCAGGCCGGTGAACACCCCGGCGGCGTTGAACTCGCTCTCGCCGTGGCGCAGCAGGACCAGCGCTCCTCCACCCACCTCACCAGCATCGCGGACTCGAGGGGGTGAGCGCCGGGCCAGCCGTCCTAGGAGTTCTTCTCCGCCGGCTTGACCGTCGCCGCGCCGTCCTTGATGAACACCTGCTTGTCGGAGCAGAGGGGCCCAGGGATCACGGTGCTCGAGCCGTCCTCGAAGCGGATCGTCACGTCCCCGGGGGTGCAGTCGTAGTCGAGGTAGGAGACGCCGCCGTGCGTGTCGATCACGGACGGCTCCTGGTCGCCGAGCTCGACCACGACAGTCCCTGGCCCGCCGTTCTCGAAGGACAGCTTGCCCTTCGACGCGCACGCGGAAAGTGCCGCCACTGCGAGGACCGCGAGCGCCAGCCCAGCTGCTCGTCCTGCCCTGACCTTCATCGCCACCATCTCCCGCCGTCGGACCGTTGAGGCACCTCGCCTGCAAGGACGCCCGCTCGCGAGGCCCCCTGCTCCCCGCGAGGGCGTCCTGACGGTGAAGGTAGCGAGGGCAGCATGCCTCTTGGCCGGGAAGCACAGAACCACCAAATCTCGGCCATCAGGCCTCTCCCAGTCGCGCAGGCTCTCGGTCTCGAGTGACCCGTGCGGGTGTCTGGGGCCGGGTCTAGCGTCGAGACATGGTGGACAAGGCCCTCGCCGCCTGGCTCCTGGACTCTGACCCCGCGCTGCGCTGGCAGGTCGAGCGGGACGTCGTCGGCGCACCGCCCGAGGTGTGGCAGGCGACGCGGGCGCGCGTCGCGCACGAGGGTTTCGGTGCGCGCCT
>JAAYZM010000412.1 GCA_012514835.1 Actinomycetales bacterium | reverse complement strand
GAGGGAGACCATGACGTCGAGGACCTCGTTGATCATTTCGGGGTCGAGGGCGGACGTGGGCTCGTCGAAGAGCATGACCTTGGGCTTCATCGCGAGGGCCCGGGCGATCGCGACGCGCTGCTGCTGGCCGCCGGAGAGCTGCGCGGGGAGCTTGTCCGCCTGGTTGGCCACGCCCACGCGCTCGAGGAGGGACATGGCCAGCTCGTTCGCCTCGGCCTTGCGCATCTTGCGCACCTTGATCAGGCCCATGGTGACGTTCTGCAGCACGGTCTTGTGCGCGAAGAGGTTGAAGGACTGGAACACCATCCCGACGTCGGCGCGCAGCTTCGCGAGGGCCTTGCCCTCGGCGGGCAGCGGGACGCCGTCGATCGAGATGGTGCCGGAGTCGATCGGCTCGAGCCGGTTGATGGCCCGGCACAGCGTCGACTTCCCGGAACCGGACGGCCCGATGATGACCACGACCTCGCCGCGGGCCACGCTCAGGTTGATGTCCTGGAGCACGTGGAGCTCGCCGAAGTGCTTGTTGACGTGGTCCACGACCACGAGGGGACCAGAGGTGGCGGCGTCGACCATGCCTCGAACCTAGGCGGACCGGACAATCTGCGCGACCCAGATCGGTCACGTTTTGGTCACGGAAGAGTCATATCGTCCTGATGAGGGAAGCGTCGCAACGGCCGCGTACCCTGGATCCACGATGACCCAGACGCTCGACCCGGCCCCCGCGCAGCAGCCTCGCACATACGCCGTGCGCACCCTCGGCTGCCAGATGAACGTGCACGACTCCGAGCACATGGCGGGCATGCTCGAGCTCCAGGGCCTCGTCGCGGCGAGCGCGGAGGACGCCGCGGCGGACCGCGCAGACGTGGTGGTCATCAACACGTGCGCCGTGCGCGAGAACGCCGCGGACAAGCTCTACGGCAACCTCGGCCGCCTCGCCCAGCTCAAGCGCGAGCGCCCCGGGATGCAGATCGCCGTGGGCGGGTGCCTCGCCCAGAAGGACCGCGCCGGGATCGTCGAGCGTGCCCCGTGGGTGGACGTCGTGTTCGGCACGCACAACCTCGACGCGCTGCCCGTGCTCCTCGAGCGCGCGCGCCACAACGAGCGCGCCCAGGTCGAGATCGCCGAATCCCTCCAGGTGTTCCCCTCGACGCTGCCCACGCGCCGCGAGTCCGTCTACGCGGGCTGGGTGTCGATCTCCGTGGGCTGCAACAACACGTGCACGTTCTGCATCGTGCCGCACCTGCGCGGCAAGGAGCGCGACCGGCGCCCGGGGGAGATCCTCGCGGAGGTCTCCGCGCTCGTCGACCAGGGGGCCATCGAGGTCACGCTCCTGGGCCAGAACGTCAATTCTTACGGCGTCGAGTTCGGGGACCGCGGCGCGTTCGCGAAGCTGTTGCGCGCCGTGGGTGCCACGGACGGCATCGAGCGCGTCCGCTTCACGTCCCCCCACCCGGCGGCGTTCACGGACGACGTGATCGAGGCGATGGCCACGACACCCACGGTGATGCCCCAGCTCCACATGCCGCTCCAGTCCGGTTCGGACGCCGTGCTGCGGGCCATGCGCCGCTCGTACCGCTCGGCCAAGTTCCTCGGGATCCTCGAGCGCGTGCGCGCCGCGATCCCGCACGCCGCGATCACCACGGACATCATCGTGGGCTTCCCGGGGGAGACGGAGGAGGACTTCGCGCAGACGCTGCGCGTGGTCGAGGAGGCCCGGTTCTCCTCGGCGTTCACGTTCCAGTACTCCCCGCGCCCGGGCACGCCCGCGTTCGACCTCGAGCCGCTACCCAAGGCCGTGGTCCAAGAGCGCTACGAGCGCCTCGTCGAGCTCCAGGAGCGCATCAGCCTCGAGGAGAACAAGGCCCAGGAGGGCCGCCGCGTCGAGGTGCTCGTCTCGGAGGGGGAGGGACGCAAGGACGGCGAGTCGCGTCGCGTCACGGGGCGGGCGGCGGACAACCGCCTCGTCCATCTCGCGCTCCCGGCGCACCTCGCGCAGGGGATGTCCGACGACGGCGACCCCCGGCTGGCCGAGCACGTCGACCCCGAGCTGCCGCGGCCGGGCGACCTCGTCGAGGTCGATGTCACCTATGGCGCCCCGCACCACCTCGTCGCGGACTCCGCGCTGAGCGGTGGCACGTACCTCGTGCGCCGCACGCGTGCGGGCGACGCGTGGGCCCAGCGCGAGCGCGTCCGTGCGGGTCTCGCGGACGAGCCGCACTCGCACGGGGGCTCGGCGTCGGCCACCCCCGGAGCCCCCGTGCTGCTCGGCCTCCCCGTGCACCGTCCCTGACGACGTACCGTCAGGTACTGCGCTACGTTATGCACGCTTTGCGCGCCGGGGGATCGGCGACTCACGTCGAGAGTCGCGACGGCCGCAGCCGACGAGGGGAACACCATGGGCTTCTTCAGCAAGGACGACGCGACGCCGGCCGGTGGGCTCGAGCCCGTCTCGAACGAGCGGCTCGCCCGCCTCTTCGACGAGACCGAGGTCAGCTACGGTCGCGACGAGGACGGTGACCTCGGCGGGTACTGGGACGACCACCTGTTCCAGTTCTGGCACGCGGGGGAGAACGGCGAGTTCTTCCAGGTGCGGGGCCGCTGGGTGCGCGGCGTCCCCGAGTCGGAGTACGCGAAGGCACTCGCGATCGTCAACGAGTGGAACAGCGCGAAGATCTGGCCCAAGAGCTACGCCGAGGTCCACGACGGCCAGGTGGTCGTCTACGGCGAGCACACGGTGGACTACGAAGAGGGCGCGACGGACGAGCAGGTGCACCTGCACGTGCGCACGGGCGTGGCGACCGCGCTGCGGCTCTTCGAGCACCTCGACGAGCAGTTCCCCGAGCAGGCCGCTGCGGCCAAGGCTGCGGCCGCGGCTGAGTCCGACGACGCGTAGGTGACCGACCCCAGCCCCCAGGCGTTCCAGGTCGACCTGCGGGGGGTCGTCGACCTGCTCGCGCGGCACCTGTACTCGGGTCCGCGCGTCTACGTGCGTGAGCTGTTGCAGAACGGTGTGGACGCGATCACGGCCCGCCACCGTCTCGAGCCTGACGCCCCGGCGCGGGTGCGGTTGCGCGCGCTGCCGGGCGGCGGGCTCGAGGTCCACGACACGGGCGTGGGCCTGACGCTCGCCGAGGCCGCGGACCTGCTCGCGACGATCGGGCGCAGCTCGAAGCGCGACCTCGACCTCGGGGTCGGTCGCGAGGAGTTCCTGGGACAGTTCGGCATCGGCCTGCTCTCGGCGTTCATGGTGGCCGAGACGATCGAGCTGGTCTCGCGCTCCGCGACGGACCCGGACGCTCGTGCGATCCGGTGGCGCGGGTTCGACGACGGCTCGTACGAGCTCACCGAGACCGACGAGCAGCTTGAGCCGGGCTCCGTGGTGCGCCTCGTGCCGCGCCGTGACGCCGAGCACTGGCTCGCGATCGACACGGTGGTCGCGCTCGCGACCGAGTTCGGGTCCCTGCTGCCCGTCGACGTCGCGGTCGAGGTGCCCGTCGAGGTGCCCGGCGGCGAGGTCGAGCTCGCGTGGCGGCGCGTCACGACGCCAGAGCTGCCGTGGCGGCGGAGGGCCTCCGACGAAGACGGCGCCCGCCGGGCGGCTCTCGCCCGCTACGGCGAGGAGACGTTCGGCTTCGCACCGATCGACCACATCGAGCTGTCCGTCCCGCTCGCGGGTGTCAGCGGGGTCGCGTTCGTGCTCCCGCACGCCGTCGCGGGTCAGGGCGGTGCGCACCGCGTCTACGTCAAGCGCATGCTCCTCGGCACGCGTGTCGACGACCTCCTGCCGGACTGGGCCTTCTTCGTGCGCTGTGTCATCAACGGCGACGGGCTGCGTCCGACGGCGTCCCGCGAGGCGCTGTACTCCGACGAGGTGCTCCTCGCCGTCCAGGAGGAGCTGGGCCGCCAGGTGCGCGCGTGGCTCCTCGGTCTCCTCGAGCGTCGTGACCGCGTGGCCCGAGACTTCCTGGCGACCCACCACCTCGCCGTGCGCGCGCTCGCCACGACGGACGACGAGATGCTCGACCTCGTCGCTGAGGTGCTGCCGTACGAGACGACCGACGGCACGGTGACGCTCGCGCAGCTGCACGCCGAGCACGGGCGGATCATCTACGCCACGAGCGTCGAGGAGTTCCGCCGGGTGGCACCCGTCGCGCGCGCCCAGGGGCTCGCCGTCGTCAACGCGGGGTACGTCTACGACGCGGAGCTGCTCGCCCGCCTCGCGACCCGCAGGCCCACGTGGGGGATCAGGGCGCTCGCGGTGTCCGACGTCGTCGGCGTCCTCGAAGCCTTGCCCGACGTCGAGCAGGTGGTTCTTGCCCCCGCCGTGGCGGCGGCGAACGCGGCCCTCGACGACCTCGAGGTCGAGGCGGCGCTGCGCCGGTTCGAGCCCACCGAGTTGCCCGCGCTCCTGCTCGGGGACCGTGACGGCCAGCACCAGCGCGACCTCGCCGAGACCCGCGCGAGCGGGGACGACGTCTGGGGCGACCTGCTGGGCGGATTCGCGCGCGAGGTCCCTGCCCGCCAGCTCGTGCTCAACGTCGCCAACCCGCTCGTCACCCGGCTCCTCGCCGCGCCGGCGGGACCCGTGCGGGACGCGGCCACGCGGGCCGTCTACGTCCAGGCGCTCCTGCTCGCGGGCGAGCCTCTGCGGGGGCGTGACGCCGAGGCGATGGGCACGTCTCTCGCCGCGCTGCTCGACGCCGGGCTCACGGGCCCGGCAGGACACCAGGACGACACACCGACCCAGGAGGACGCATGAGCGAGATCGACGTCGAGCTCAACCGGATCAACCGCGAGCCCTACGGCACGGCGCGCAGCCTCGCTGCGGAACAGCTGGTGCGCCAGGTCGAGGCCGAAGGGCCCCACGAGTCGCGGGCGTACGCGTACTCGACGCTCGTCGACTCGCTCGTGTGGGGCGGCGAGGTTGAGAAGGCCTTCGTGCCGTTCACGCGCTGGGTGCGCTGGTACGACGAGCACCCCGAGCACTTCGACGGCACGGACCGCTACCACCTGTTCTGGTCCTTCAAGTGGATGGTCACGCACGTCTCCGACTACCCGCACGTGCCCTTCGAGCAGATCGAGGCGACGCTCTCGGACATGGAACGCCGCTACGCGCTCGCCGGCCACGGCATGAACGGAGTCCGGCTCGAGCAGTTCCGGTGGGCGCACTTCCGGGGTGCGCCGGACACGGACCGGGCGTACCGCGAGTGGACCACGACGCCGCGCGATGAGTTCTCGAACTGCGAGGCGTGCGACCCGAGCGAGCGTGCCCTGTACCTCGCCTCGACCGGTGAGGTTGCCGAAGCGGTGCGGCTGCTCGAGGTGACGCTTGCGAACGACCCCTCGTGCGGGTCCGAGCCGGAGGACATGCTCTCCCAGCTCGCGATGGGCTACCTCGAGCTCGGGCGGCCGGTCGAGGCGGCGAGCGCCTATCGGCGCGCCTCGGCAAAGCTGGGCGGGTCGGTGGGGGACATGGCGAGCACGATCGGACGGCTCGTGCTGTTCCTCGCGCGCGGCGGTCAGGCGGAACGCGCCGTCCGCCGCATCGAGGAGTCCCAGCAGCTCCTGGTCGAGGCCGACACCCCGCGCGGACGTCTCCAGTTCCTCACCACGGTCGCGGGTGCGATGCGACTCGTGGCCGCGAGCGACCCCGCGCTGCCCGTGCGGCTCACGGACGTCCCGGCCGCGACGGCCGCGGAGCTCGCGGCGTGGAGCGAGGCACAGGCCCGGGAGCTCGCGGCCGCGTTCGACGTGCGCAACCGCACCGACGCCCTGACACGCCAGCTCGACAAGGTGCTCGACCTGCCCCCGGTGCCCGCGCCGATCGACCTCAACGTGATCCCGCGCACCACTACCGAGGAACCCGTCTCCGTCGCGCAGCCCGAGGTGGCCGCGACGGGTCGAGACGGCCAGCAGATCATCGCCGAGGCGGACCGGCTCGTGCAGCGCGAGGACATCGCAGGCGCCGCCGCGCTGTACCTCGAGGCCGTCGCGGTGTTCCGCGCGGCGGGCGCGCTTGAGGACGCGGGCCTCGCCGAGGCGAACGCGGCGCGGTGCGCGCACCTGCTCGAGGACGTCGAGGGGGCCGACGACGCCTATCGGCACGCCGTCGCCGTGCTCCGGGCGTCGGGGACGGACGTGGTGCTCGTGTCCGCCGTCGCGCGCGCGAGGCTTGCTGTGGCCGTCGAGACCGGCACTGCGAGCGAGGCCCTCGACGAGCTGGCGGACCTGCGCGCGCAGCTCGCTGCACGCATCGAGGCTGAGGACTCGCCTCGGCTGCGCATCGAGCACGCCGAGTCGCTCGACTCGAACGCTCGTGCCCTCGCGGCCGCAGGCGTGCACCTCGAGGCCGCGCGTCTCGCGGGCGTCGCCGCCGAGCGGTTCGCGGCGCTCGGTCGCGTCAAGGACGCCGCGCACGCGTTCTGGCTCGCCGGGCGTTCCTTCGTCGCGGACGGCCAGGACTCCGAGGCGGTCTATCACCTCGAGTCCGCCGTCGAGGGTTTCGGCATGGCTCGTGAGCGCGAGCTGCGGGGCAGGGCCGCGACGGACCTCGTCGAGGCGCTGCGCCGGCTCGGCCGGGACGCGGATGCCGACGCGGCCGCGCGCGGGCTCGACTGATGGACTGGACGCGAGCGGTCGTGCTCGAGCTGGACGAGCTCGAGCGGGCGCCGCTCGGCATCGCGCGCAGCGCCGCCGTCGAACAGGTCGTCCGGCGGATCGAGACCGAGGGACCCGCTGGGCTCCTCGCGCGGGGGTACGCGAACCTCGTGCGCTCCTACGTGTGGGGCGGTGAGGTGGAGAAGGCTTTCGTTCCTTTCACGCGCTGGCTGCGCCACTACGACGAGCACCCCGAGCTGTTCACTCCCGACGACAGCGAGTCGATGTTCTGGTCGTTCCGCTGGATGGTGTCGCGGTGCATGGACTTCCCGCAGGTCCCGTTCGAGCAGATCGAGGCGACGCTCGCGGACATGGAGCGGCGCTACGCGGTCGCGGGGCTCGCGATGGACGCGGTGCGCCTCGACCAGTTCCACTGGGCGTGGCTCCAGGGCTCGCCCGAGACGGAGCAGAAGTACTGGGAGTGGGTGCGCACCCCTCGTGCGGCCGAGGACACGTGCACGTTGTGCGACATGGCGGGCGAGGCGCACTACCTCGCCGAGACGGGGCGGGTCGCCCAGGCCGTCGAGCGTCTGGCGCGTGCCACGAACGAACCGGCATGCGAGTCCGAGCCCGCCGGCATCATGGCGCAGCTCGCCGAGTACCACCTGACGCTCGGCGACCCCGAGAAGGCGGTGCGCGCCTACCGCGCGTGCCTGCGGCTGCTGCCCAGCAAGACCCTCAACGCGGACTCCCTGGGCCGGATCGCGCTCTTCCTCGCGCGCGGAGGGCAGCCCGAGCGTGCCTTGCGCCGCGTCGAGGCGGACCAGCGGCTGCTGCTCGACGCGGCCACCCCGGCGGAGCGGATGTACTACCTCATGCACGTCGCCGCCGCCGCGCGGCTCGTCGCGCTCGAGACCCCCGAGATGACCGTGCGCCTGACAGGGGTGCCCGCTACGACGGCGCGGGAGCTCGCAGCGTGGTCGCGGGAGGAGGCGTTCGCGCTCGCCGTCGCCTTCGACGCGCGCAACCGAGGCGGGCAGCTCGCGGGCGACCTCGCTAAGGAGCTCGCGCTCGAGCGTGCCCCACGCCCGCTCGACCTGAGCGTCCTGCCTCCCGCGCCTACCCCGGACCCGGCCGACCCCGCCGCACCTGGCTCGGCGGCTCCCGAGGTGCAGGAGACGGCGGACCTCGTCGCCCGTGCGGACCGCCATGTCCGCCGGGGCCAGCTGCTGCAGGCTGCGCCGCTCTACCTCGAGGCGTCCACGGCGCTGCGCGCCGCGGGAGACCTCGTCGACGCCGGGCTGGCCCGGGCGAACGCGGCGCGCTGCGCGCACGAGCTCGAGGACGCCGCGGGGGCCGACACCGCCTACCGGGAAGCGATCGCTCTCCTGCGTGCCGGGGGAGCGCCCGTTGCCGTCGCCTCCGCCGTCGTGCGCTCCTGGGTGCCGCTCGCCCTCGAGGTCGGGTCGTCCACCGCCGCTCTCGAGAGCCTCGAGGTGCTCCGGGCCGAGATCGTCGACCTGCTCGCGGACGAGGACGACCGCGCGCTGCGCATCGAGCTCGCGGAGTCGTTCGACACGCACGCCCGGGCGCGAGCCGCCGCGGGCGAGGCCGACGACGCGGTGCGGCTCGCGCTCTGTGCCGCGACCGAGTACCGCAGCCTCGCCCGGACGGGCGACGCCGCGCACTCGCTGTGGCTCGCGGGGCGCGCGCTCCGCGAGCAGGGCAGGGACGCGGACGCCGTCGAGCACCTCCAGGACGCGGTCGAGGGCTTTGCTCTCGCGCGTCGTCGCGAGCTGCGCGGCAAGGTTGCGACCGATCTGGTCAGCGCGTTGCGGGCGCTCGGGCGGGACGCCGACGCGCTCGGGCTCCTCGAGGGATGACGTGACCTAGCCGGCCGTCTCGGCGGGGAACGCCCGGTCGAGCTCACCGAAGAACTGCACCCCGGTGAGCAGCCCGCACGCGACGGTCTGGTCCAGCTGAGCGTCGTTGACGCCGGGCTCGAGGTCGATCGAGTGCTCGGCGTAGACCGCGAGCTCGTCGTCCTCCGCGCGGTAGAACACCTTGGGCCACAACCGGTCCCGGTTCCAGTCGTTGACGGCGAGCCGGGCCGCGGCGCGGCGCTCGGGGCTCAGCGTGCGGTTCCACACTCCGCGCACCTGCAGCACGTCGTTCTGCTCGCCCGTGACCATGAGCCAGAACCGGTGGCCGTCCCAGATGCCCGTGATGTCGCCGTCGTCGTCCGTCGAGAACGAGAAGCCGCGGCGCGAGAGCGTCGCCGCGACGCGATCGACCGTCAGCGGGGTCAGGGGCAGCTCCCACCCGGGCGGCACGGGGGGCGTCTCGTCGCTGCGCCGCCACGGCGCGAGCCTGCGTAGCCAGCTCATGGCGTCTGCGCCGCGGGGTCGGGGTAGAAGCCGTCGACCTCGTCGAAGAACAGCGTCCCGGTGCCGACGGCGCACGCGAGGAGCCGTGCGAGCTGCGCGTCCGTGACGCCCTGCTCGAGGTCGTGCGAGGACTCGGTCATGACGTTGATGGTGCCGTTGTCGAGCACGCGCACGAAGGCCTTGGGCCACACGCGGTCCGCGTTCCACGCGTTGCACAGGTCAAGGATCTCCTCGAGCCGCTCGATCGACACCTCACGGTTCCACCTGCCCCGGACCTGGAGCACCTCGTCGCGCTCGCCGAACACGAGGAAGTAGAACAGCCGGTTGTTCCAGAACCCGCCGAGGTCACCCTCGTTGTCCACGAAGAACGTGAACCCCTCGCGCGTGCACCACTCCTCGATGCGTTCGCGTGTGACGGGGCGAGGGAGCTCCGCGCGCCCGCCGCCACCCAGGACGACGTCGGCCGAGCCTTCGTCGATCCCTCGTCGTGGCCGGAAGAACTGCATCTGGACCACACTACCGGCCCGGCTCGGCGCTAGGTTGGCGGGGTGCCGACCGCCCTGATCGTCCCCGAGACCGCCCTGCTCGTCCCCGGAGTCTCGGGGCGCACGTCCGTGCTCGAGCAGGTAAGGGTCGCCGCGCTCGCGGCGGCGCGGCGGCTCGTCGCGGACGCACCGGCCCGGGTGGTCGTCGTCGGCCCGGCCGCGCGCGGGCGCACCGCGGACGCCGCGACGCTGTGCGCGAGCCTCGCGCCGCTCGGTGTTCACGAACGGCACCTGGGCTGGCCCGCGCCGTGCTGCGCGGGGGATCACGAGTCGGGCGCGACGAGGGCGGCGCCCTCTACGGCCGTGGGGCTGCGCCTCCTCGCGGAGGCAGGCTGGGCGGGGCCGACGACGGTGGTCGAGCTCGCCAGTGATGACGACGGGGCCGGTGGTGAGGTGTCCGACGGCGATGCCCTGGGCGCGGGGGAGGCGTCCGCGAGCCTCCTCGTGCTCGGCTCGCTCTCGGCGCGCCGCGACGAGGACTCGCCGCGCGCGAGCGACCCGCGGGCCATTCCGCTCGACGAACGCCTCGCGGCAGACCTCACGTGCCCGACGGCGGACGGCCGGGCCCGGCTGCGCGGTCTCGACCGCGACCTCGCGGCGGAGCTCGGGGTGAGCGGTGCCGCGCCGTGGCGCTTCCTCGCGCAGCACGTCGAAGGGCAGCTGGCCGAAGGGTTCGAGGTCGAGGGGCGCGAGGACGCGGCCGAGCTTGCTCTCGGGGTGGACTACCGCGTGGTCACGTGGCGGTGGTCGGCATGACCGGTCTCGTGGTGGCCGTCGTCGGCCCTACCGCGACGGGCAAGTCCGACCTCGGGCTCGCGCTCGCGGAGGCGCTCGACGGCGAGGTCGTCAACGCGGACGCGTTCCAGCTGTACCGGGGCATGGACATCGGCACGGCCAAGCTCTCGGTCGCCGAGCGGCGCGGCGTGCCCCACCACCAGCTCGACGTGCTCGACGTCGAGGAGGACTCGACCGTCGCGGCCTACCAGGCGGCCGCACGCGCGGACCTGGCCGAGATCGCGCGGCGAGGCAAGCGGGCCGTCGTCGTCGGCGGTTCTGGGCTCTATGTGCGCGCCCTGCTGGACGAGCTTGACTTCCCCGGCACCGACCCCGCGGTGCGTGCACGGCTCGAGGAGCGCGCGGAACACCACGGCACGGCCGCCGTGTTCGACGAGCTCGCACGCCGCGACCCCACGGCGGCCGAGCGGATCGGGCCCCGCAACACGCGGCGCATCGTGCGGGCGCTCGAGGTCATCGAGATCACCGGGGAGCCGTACTCCGCGAGCCTGCCATCGGAGCGGTACGCCATACCCGCCGTCCAGCTCGGGCTCGAGCTCGAGCGGCCCGTGCTCGACGAGCGCATCGGCGTGCGCGTGGACCGCATGTGGGACGCGGGGCTCGTGGGGGAGGTCGCGCGACTCGCCCCGCGGCTGGGTCGCACCGCGGCGCGGGCCGTGGGCTACGCCGAGCTGCTCGCCCACCTGCACGGCGAGTCGAGCGAGGACGAGGCCCGGGCGGCCGTGACGAGCAACACGCGCCGGCTCGTGCGGCGCCAGCAGAGCTGGTTCCGGCGCGATACGCGCATCACGTGGCTCGACGCCGCGGCCCCGGACCTGCTGGACCGGGCGCTCGTCGAGGTGGTGGCGGCGGACCGTAGGCTGGACCCGTGAGCGCCCCCCTCGTGGTGACCAAGGGTCACGGCACGCAGAACGACTTCGTGCTGCTCGACGACCGCGCGGACGCCGTCGACCTGACCCCCGCCCTCGTGCGCGGGCTGTGCGAGCGGCGCGCGGGACTCGGGGCGGACGGCGTGATCCGGCTGGTCCCGAGCGCGTCGCTCACCGAGGGCGCCGCGGTG
>JAAYZM010000411.1 GCA_012514835.1 Actinomycetales bacterium | reverse complement strand
TCGGCGGGACTCCCGTCCGCGACGATCCGCCCGCCCGAGAGGATGAGGATGCGGTCGGCGAGCTTCTCGGCCTCCGCGAGGTCGTGGGTCGTGAGGAGCACCGACGTGTCGTCGAGGTCCACGAGGGAGTGCACGACGTCGTGAAAGTCCCGGCGCGCCTCGGGGTCGAAGCCCGCGGTGGGCTCGTCGAGGAACAGCAGCTCGGGCCGGCCCACGATGCCGATCGCGACGTCGAGGCGGCGGCGCTCTCCCCCGGAGAGCTTCGAGATCCGCCGGTCCGCGAGGTCGGTGAGGCCCACGGTCGCGAGCAGCTCGTCGGTGTCGCGGGGCCGGCGGCGCTCGGGGGTCGCGTAAGGCACGTAGTACGAGCCGAGGTGGTCGAGAAGGGCCCGCACGTTCCACCGTCCGTGGTCCCGCCACGACTGGAGCACGATGCCGATACCGGCCCGCCACTCCTCTCCTGCCGTCGCGGGGTCCGCGCCGAGCACCCGCACCTCGCCGTCGGACCTGGTCCGGAAGCCTTCGAGGATCTCGATGGTGGTCGTCTTGCCCGCCCCGTTGGGACCCAGCAGGGCGACCACCTCGCCGCGCCGTACCTGCAGGTCCACGCCGTCGAGCACGTCCTTGGTGCCGTACCGCATGCGCAGCCCGCGCACGTCCACGATCGTCTCGCCGAACATCACATCACCTCACTTCGACACAATGTAGTAGACCTACTACATCTCGTCCTGTCAAGACGACCACCCACCCCTCCGCTGACTTCGGCACTCCCAGCCGAGTTCGGCACTCCCACCTGCCGAAGTCAGCGGAAAGTGCCGAAGTCAGCGGAGGGGCGGGTCGGTAGGGTGGGGTCGGAATCACCCCAAACCCGGCAACGGAGCTCTCATGCAGCAGCGCACCCTCGGCAACCGCACCGTCAGCGCGATCGGGCTCGGCGGCATGCCGATGTCGATCGAGGGCCGCCCCGACGAGGCCCGCTCGATCGCCACGATCCACGCCGCGCTCGATGCCGGGATCACGCTCGTCGACACGGCCGACGCGTACCACCTGCACCCCACCGACGTGGGCCACAACGAGCTGCTCATCGGCAAGGCGCTGCGGCTCGCGGGCGCGGGCCCTGAGGACGTGCTCGTCGCCACGAAGGGCGGGCACCGCCGCCCGGGCGACGGGTCCTGGTACGTCCAGGGCGACGCCGCGTACCTCAAGAAGGCGTGCGAGGCGTCGCTGCAGCGGCTCGACGTCGAGGCGATCGGCCTCTACCAGTTCCACCGCCCCGACCCGAGCGTCGACTACGCCGAGTCCGTGGGCGCAATCCGCGACCTGCTCGACGAGGGCAAGATCCTCCTCGCGGGCATCTCCAACGCGAACCCCGAGCAGATCCGCCTCGCGCAGGACGTGCTGGGTGGGCGCCTCGCGTCCGTGCAGAACCAGTTCAGCCCCGCGTTCCGGTCGAGCGAGCCGGAGCTCGAGCTGTGCGCGAAGCTCGGCATCGCCTTCTTGCCGTGGAGCCCGCTCGGCGGCATCGCACGCGCGGCAGAGCTCGGCTCCCGCTTCGCGGCCTTCGCCGACGTGGCCCGTGAGCGCGGGGTCTCGCCCCAGCAGGTCGCCCTCGCGTGGTCGCTCGCCAAGGCGCCCGTCGTCGTCCCCATCCCCGGCGCGAGCCGTCCCGAGTCCGTGCTCGACTCCGTCCAGGCCGTGAACCTCGTGCTCTCGGAGGACGAGATCGCGCGGCTCGACCGATGAGCGAGATCCTCGAGGCGGGTGGCACCAAGGTCTTCGTGCTCGACGACGACGGCCCCCGGCTCGCCGCCACCCAGGACTTCCTCGACGTGATCGGGTCCCTGTGGGGCGAGGCCGTGGGTGTGATGTTCCTGGCGATCCCCACCGCGCGCCTCACCCCGGAGTTCTTCGACCTGCGCACGGGGGTCGCGGGCGACGCGCTGCAGAAGTTCGTGAACTACCAGGTCCAGGTGGCCGTGGTGGGGGACGTGAGCGAGCACGTCGCGGCGAGCGGGGCCCTCGCGGACTTCGTGCGCGAGTCGAACACCGGGC
>JAAYZM010000006.1 GCA_012514835.1 Actinomycetales bacterium | reverse complement strand
GGCGGGGGCAGCAGGGAGGGGCCGACGGCGGGGGCGTGTGACCGTCGTCGGCGTGACCACCGGACCGCCGGGTTGGTGGGGGTAGCGTCGGGCGGGTGACGGTGCTGATCGACCCGGCCATGTGGCCCAAACACGGGACGTTGTGGGGGCACCTCGTGAGCGACACCTCGCTCGAGGAGCTGCACGCCTTTGCCCGGCGCGCCGGAATCCCCGCGCGCGGCTTCGACCGGGACCACTACGACTACCCGGTGGACCGCCACACCGAGCTGGTCGCGCTCGGCGCCCAGCCCGTGAGCGCCCGCGAGCTCATCGTGCGCCTGCGTGCGTCCGGCCTGCGCATCCCCGCCCGCGACCGCACTTGATGCGCCCCTTCCCCGAGGCGGTCATCGAGTGACATTGCGCGCATAGCGCGGGACGGCTGGCGGTCCCGACCTTCCCGACGCTCAGGTCCGCTCCGAGGACGGCCGATCCCTTGAGTGAAGCCCGGCAGCCACAGCGGTGCCGAGCTCGCACGAGGCGCAGCCGATCGACGGCTGCCAGCAAGGGGTGGTGCCAGATGTTGCCCATGACAGGTCGCGAGACCGTGCCTGGGAGTCGAGAGCGTCGGAGTCGGGCGTGGGCCCGTGGAACAGCGGTCTGGGTGCTGGGCACGCTCCTCACGGCGGGCGCGCTCACCGCGTGCGACGCGCCCGACGACGAGGCGCTCGAGGCGGTGCCACGTCGAGGTGCGACCGCGTCCGAGGCGACGTACGGGAACTCCTTCGTCATGCCGGACCTCGTCGGTCTCGTGCTCCAGGACGCCCAGAACTCGCTCCAGGCCCTCGGCTCGCGGTCGTTGGACCAGCAGGATGCCTCCGGCCAGGACCGGATGCAGATCAACGACTCGAACTGGACCGTGTGTACCCAGGAGCCCGCGGCCGGGGCGGAGATCCCCCTCAGCGCGACGGTCATCCTGGCGTCGGTGAAGCTCGACGAGGTCTGTCCGGGCGGAGCCGTGCCGAGCCCGGAGGAGACCACGGTGCACGCGGCGCCCGAGCCGGAACCTGCCCCGAGCCCCGACACGTCGACGTCGCCCGCGGAGCCTGACGAGGCCGAGGAGACGGATGACCCCGAGGAGCCTGGCGCTCCGGACCTGACCGTCTCCCAGGAACAGGCGGTGCGGAGTGCTGAGTCGTACCTGCGGTACTCGGCGTTCTCCAAGAAGGGCCTGATCGACCAGCTCGAGTACGAGGGGTTCTTGATCGAGGACGCGTCGTTCGCGGTGGAGCACATCGACGTGGACTGGAAGGCGCAGGCGCTGAGCAGCGCCGAGTCGTACCTGCGGTTCTCGGCGTTCTCCAAGAAGGGCCTGATCGACCAGCTCGTGTACGAGGGGTTCACGAAGAAGCAGGCCGAGCACGGGGTCGAGCACGTCGAGGTCGACTGGATGGAGCAGGCGGCGCTCAGCGCTGAGTCCTACCTGAAGTTCTCCGCGTTCTCCCGCTCAGGACTCATCGACCAGCTCGTGTACGAGGGCTTCACCAAGAAGCAGGCCGAGCACGGCGCCGACGCGGTGGGCCTGTAGAACTCGCCGCCACGGTGCAGCGTTCATGCCCCGTGAGGGCACCAACGCTGCACCGTGTGCGTGCGCCCGGTCAGGTGCCCGGCGTGAAGAGGCGCGAGGCGTGCTGCTCGGCCTCCGCGTAGGACTTCGCGGCCGTGCCGAGGGCCTTGGTCACCTGGTCGAGCGAGTCCTCGACCCGACGCTGCGTGGTGGACCAGTCCTTCATCACGCCCCCGAACGCGCTCGCCGCCGAGCCGCGCCACGAACCCTGCAGCTCTGTCAGGTGCCGCATCATCGCCGCGACCTCCGTGCGGATCGCCGTCGTGGATGCGCTCACCTTTGCGCTCGCCGCCTGGACCTGTGCGCTGTCGACCTCGAACCTGCTCATCGCTTCCTCCTTGGTATGGGAGCAGCGACGCTAGGCGGATCGTCTCGACCGCATCGGACCGGGCGCAACAACCTGTGGAAGGGGGTGCGCCGTCTGCCCTACTCGTCCTCGCGCGGCGACTGCGCGTCGAGGCGTGCGAGCTCCTTGGTGACGCGCTGCTGCTCGGCCGCGAGGTTCTGGCGCGCGGGCTCTTCCCACGGCTGGGCGAGCGGCGTGACGAACACGGAGCGGCGCGCGAGGAGGCGGTCGAGGATCGCGGAGCGGGCCTCGAGGAAGTCGCGCTGGGGGATGTGCGCGTACTCGGCGCGGACC
The DNA here is from genome assembly GCA_012514835.1 of Actinomycetales bacterium. GTDB lineage: Bacteria > Actinomycetota > Actinomycetes > Actinomycetales > Cellulomonadaceae > JAAYZM01. The sequence continues at coordinate 6,927 of JAAYZM010000006.1, read as the reverse complement.
TCGTCGAGGTAGGTGCGGTAGCGCTGCGGCTCGGTCGCGAGGACGGCGAGGTCGGCGTCGCTCAGCACGGCGGCGTCCATGTCGGAGCCGTCGGCGGCGTGCCGGGCGAGCGTGACCACGAGGTCGTGCACCCGTTGCACGTCGTCGGCGGGAATCCCGAGCTCGCCCAGCTCGGTGCGCGCGAGCCGCGCGGAGGCCTCTTCGTCCTCGCCGCCGCGGTGCGCGTACGCGGCCTCGCCCGCGGCGGAGAACACGACGCCGTGGTACCACGCGGCGATCTGGACCAGGTGCGGGGCGTGGGCCTCGGGCGCGAGCTCGTCGACCTTCGCGAGCACGTCCGCGAGGTGGCGCAGGTTGTGGAACTCGCGGCCGGGCTCTTGCCAGCGCGCGAGGAGCCGCTCGCCCGTCGCGGTCACGAGCTCGGGCGGGGCGGTGGCCCCGGCCTCGGCCACGGCGCGGAGCCAGGCGGAGAGGAGCCACTGCGGCGCGTCGGTCATCACGGTTCCATCCTGCCCGTTCTCGCGCGCGCGTTCACGGTGGTCCAGCGTGGACGTCAGGCGGGTGGCAGTTCCACCCGGAACACCGAGCCGCCGCCCTCGCGCGACCCGGCGTCGACGCGCCCGCCGTGGGCCGCGACGATCGAGGAGACGATCGCGAGGCCCAGCCCCGCGCCGCCACCTTCGCCGCGCCCGCGCGACGCGTCCGACCGGAAGAACCGTTCGAAGATCCGCTCGACGTGCTCGGGGGCCAGGCCGGGGCCGCGGTCGCGCACCTCGAGCACGACCACGGGGGAGGGGGGCGCCTCGGGTTCAGGCTGTCCGACGGCGGGCTTCCCGACGACGGCGTGCCCGACGGCGATCTCGCACGGTGACCCGGCCGGCGTGTGCGCCGCGACGTTCCCCACGAGGTTGGTGAGCACCTGGCGCAACCGCCGGGCGTCCCCGCGCACGAGTACGGGCGTGTGCTGCCCACCGTCGAGCTCCCCACCGTCGAGCTCCCCACCGTCAAGCTCAGCGCCGTCGAGCCCGAGCACCCGCACGTCACGACCGGGGTCGAGGGCGACGAGGTCCTGCGCGGCGTCCTGGGCGAGCGCGAGCAGGTCCACCTCGTCGCTCGACGGCCCGGACGCGGACTCGTCGAGCCGGGCGAGCACCAGCAGATCCTCGACGAGCAGCCCCATGCGGGACGCGGACTCCTCGACGCGGCGCATCGTGTCGGCGAGCTCCTCGGGCGAGGTCACGGCGCCCATGCGGTAGAGCTCGGCGTAGCCGCGCACGGTCGCGAGGGGGGTGCGCAGCTCGTGGGAGGCGTCGGCCACGAAGCGGCGCATGCGCTCCTCGGAGGCCTCGCGGGCGGCGAACGCGAGCTCGAGGCGTTCGAGCATCGCGTTGAGGGAGGTTGCGAGGTGCCCCACCTCGGTGTGCTCGTCGGTGACGGTCACGCGCGAGTCGAGCTGCCCGGACGCGATGGCCGCGGCGGTGCGTTCGATCTCGTGCAAGGGCCGCAGGGAGCGGCGCACGGCGAGCGCGCCGAGGTAACCCCCCAGGAGCGCGGTGAGCCCGCCCACCACCACCAGCACGGTGCGCAGCTGCGCGCTCGCCGCGTCAAGGGCGTCCATGGGCAGCGCGACGGCCACGGACCCTTGCACGCCCACGAGCGGCAGCGCGACCACGCGCCAGCGCGAGGAGCCGTCGACCGCGGTGACGGTGTACGGCTCCCCGTGGCGGTCGAGCACCTGCTCGAGCGTCTCCGGGTGGATCGCGGGGGCGGACCGCGGCTGGCCCGTCGCGGTCGAGGACCACTGGCTCTTGAACGAGGCGTCCGCGCTCACGAACAGCACGTAGTAGTCGCTCGGGAGCGACTCGGTCTCGGTGCGGCTCAGCGGCAGCCCGCCCAGCAGGTTGTGGGACGCGACCTGGGCGAGCGGCTCGACCACCTTGACGAGCTGCGCGTCCACCTCGCCCACGAGGGAGCGGGAGAGCACGGCCCACGCGGTGCTTCCGGTGACCGCGAGGCCCACGGCGAGGACGACGACGACGACGGTCGCGAGCTTGGTCTGCAGGCTCGCGAACCAGCGGCGCACGGCAGGCCCGGTGCGTCGTGCCGCGGGACCGGGCGGCACGGGTGGGTCGGGCGGGCGTTCGCTCTCGGGCTCGGTGCCGCGAGACGGTGCACTCATGCGCGCGCGGTGGCCCGCAGCACGTACCCGATGCCGCGCTTGGTGTGGATGAGTGGCTCGGGCTTGACGCCGTCGGGCCCCGTCGCGTCGATCTTGCGGCGCAGGTAGGAGATGTAGGACTCGACGATCGCGGTCTCCCCGCCCCAGCCGTACTCCCACACGTGGTCGAGGATCTGGGTCTTGGACAGCACCCGGCCCGCATTGACCATGAGGTAGCGCAGCAACTTGAACTCGGTGGGGGACAGCTCGATCTCGCGGCCGTCGCGCCGCACCTCGTGGGCGTCTTCATCCAGCTCGAGGTCGGAGTAGCGCAGGATGCCGTCGTCGGACCCTCCGGTGGGACCGCCCGTGCGGCGCAGCACGGCGCGGATGCGGGCCACGAGCTCTTCGAGGGAGAACGGCTTGGTGACGTAGTCGTCGCCGCCCACGGTGAGTCCCTGGACGGCGTCGGCGGCGGCGTCGCGCGCGGTGAGGAAGACGACGGGCACGTGGTGACCCTGCTCGCGCAGGCGCCGTGTCACGGTGAAGCCGTCGAGGTCGGGGAGCATGACGTCGAGCACCACGAGGTCGGGGGTCGTGTCCCGCACGAGCTCGAGCGCCTGGGCGCCGTTCTCGCCGGCGTGCACCTCGAAACCTGCGAAGCGCAGGGAGGCGGTGAGCAGGTCGCGGATCGATGGCTCGTCGTCGATCACGACGAGGCGAGCCTCTGGGGTCGAGGTCATGACAACGATTGTCACCCTTGACGCTGACAGTTTCCTGGGAATCGCCTGGAGCATGGCCCATGAATCGCGGCGACGGCGTGCCGTAGCGCCCGGTACCCTGGGACTTCATCAGTTTCGAGGAGAGAACGAGGACGAGGTGCCTACCGGCAAGGTCAAGTGGTTCGACGCTGAGCGTGGCTTCGGGTTCATCGCGAGCGACGAGGGCGACGAGGTGTTCCTGCACGCCTCCGCGCTGCCCGAGGGCGTGGTCCCCAAGCCCGGCTCCAAGGTCGAGTTCGGCGTGGCGGACGGCCGCCGCGGTCCGCAGGCCCTCCAGGTCTCCCTGCTCGAGCCCGTCGCGTCCGTGGCGCGCACCCAGCGCAAGCCCGCGGAGGACATGGCCGTGATCGTCGAGGACCTCATCAAGGTGCTCGACCGCGTGGGCAACGACCTGCGCCGCGGCCGCTACCCCGACCGTTCCACGGGTCAGAAGTACGCGTCGCTGCTGCGCGCCGTCGCCACGGACCTCGAGGCCTGAGCATGGCCGCGAAGACGGTCGACGCGGTGCTCACGGGGGCGGTCGAGCTTGCGCGTGCCGCCGCCGAGGAGGCCGCCGCGCGCCCGAGCGACGTCGGGGAGCACCTCGGGACCGTCGTCGAGGAGGAGCGCGTCGTCTCGCACCGCTTCGCCGCGACCGCGCCCGGCTACCGCGGGTGGCACTGGACCGTGACCGTGGCGCGCGTCCCGCGTGGGCGCATCGCGACGGTGAGCGAGGTCGAGCTCCTGCCCGGTGACGACGCCCTGCTCGCCGCGTCCTGGGTGCCGTGGGCCGAGCGCCTGCGTCCCGGGGACCTCGGCGCCGGAGACGTGCTGCCGTTCCTCCCGGACGACCCCCGTCTGATCCCCGGCTACACCCCGTCCGACGACGACGAGCACGGCCCGGCCATCGAGGAGCTCGCCCTCGTGCGCGCCCGGGTGCTCGGTCCGCAGGGTCGCGACGAGGCCGCGCAGCGCTGGCACACCGGCCCGCACGGCCCGACGTCGCCCGTCGCGCTCGCCTCGACCTCCCCGTGCGCGAGCTGCGGCTTCCTGATCCCGCTCAGCGGCTCGCTGGGCCAGGTGTTCGGGGTGTGCGCCAACGAGTGGTCGCCCGACGACGGCAAGGTCGTGAGCCTCGACCACGGTTGCGGCGCGCACTCCGAGACGGACGTCGAGGCGCTGCCGTCCCTGTGGCCCGCGCCCGAGGTGTCCGCGGGCCTCGAGCTCATCGCACCTGAGGAGGCTGCGCCCGAGGAGCCCGCGCCGGCGGAGACCGACGTCCCGGCAGAGCCTGAGGCCGAGGTGTCCGAGGGCGAGGTCCCGGAAGAGCCTGTGACCGAGGTGTCCGACGGCGAGGCCCCGGCCGACCCGGCTCCCGAGCCCGACGCCCCCGTGACGGACGAGCCGGACGCAGCGCTCGTGAACGCGGACGCCCCGGAGACCGACGTTGAGGCCCTGGTCACAGAGCCTGAGCGTGAGGGCGGCGACCCCGCGGAGGGATGAGCCAGAAGGACTTCTCGATCGCGTCACTGATCCCGGCGGTCTACCTGCCGACGATCGTGTTCGAGGCGGCGCTCGGGGCGATCCTCCCCGTGATCGCGGTGACCACGCGTGAGCTCGGGGGCACGCTCGGGCAGGCTGGCCTCGTTGTTGCGCTGATCGGCGTGGGCCACATCCTGGGCGACGTGCCCGCGGGGACTCTCGCGGGGCGGATCGGGGACCGGCGGGCGATGCTGCTCGCGGGCGGGGTCATGGTGCTCGCGCTGATCGCGTGTGCCCTCGCGCCGTCGCTGTGGTTGTTCGCGCTCGCGGTGCTCGTCACGCGCTTCGTGGGAGCGGTCTTCACGGTCGCGCGCCAGGCCTACGTCACGGAGGTCGCGCCGCCGCTCATGCGCGCCCGGGCGCTCTCGACACTCGCGGGCACACAGCGAATCGGGACGTTCGTGGGCCCGTTCGCGGGGGCCCTCGTGATCCATCTGACGGGGACGCACGGCGCCTACTGGCTCGCCGTCGCGCTGTGCGTGATCGCCGCGGGAGTGGTGCTCTTCGTGCCCGACGTCGCACCCCTCGCCGCGACGCGCCAGGTGGTGCCCATGTCCTTCCGGGCCATCCTGCGCGAGCACCGGAGCCTGCTCGGCACGCTCGGGCTCGCCGTCGTGCTCATCGGGATCGTGCGCGGCGCGCGCACTACGGTGCTGCCGCTGTGGACCGAGTCGCTCGGCTGGGACCCCGCCGCGACGAGCCTCGTGTTCGGGCTCTCGGGCGCCGTCGACATGCTGCTGTTCTACCCGTCCGGCAAGATCATGGATCTGCGCGGCCGGCTGTGGATCGGCGTCCCGTCGATGCTCACGATGATGCTCGCGCTCGCGCTGCTGCCCCTCACCGGGACAGTCATCACGGTGTCCCTCGTGGCGATGCTCCTGGGCTTCGGCAACGGGATCGGCTCAGGGATCATCATGACGCTCGGGGCGGACGTGGCCCCCGACTCCTACCGCTCGCAGTTCCTGGGCGTGTGGCGCTTGCTGGGTGACGCCGGGAACGCGACGGGCCCGCTGCTGCTCTCTGCGGCCGCCGCACTCGGTTCGCTCGCCGCGGGCGTGTGGGTCGTGTCCGCGACGGCGGGTGGCGCGGCCGGTGCGCTCGCGCGCTGGGCCCCGCGCTGGTCGGTCCACGCGAGCCGACGCACCCGCCGCGCCGCGGGACTCTGAGCGCGTCAGTGCAGCGTTAGCGCCCTCAGAGGGCACCAACGCTGCACCTTGCGGACTCCCCGCGCGAGAGTCACCCGGCTGGCCCTCCCGATCGAGTGAAAATGGGACATACCTACCGGTAACGCCCCGCGAGCGCGGAGAATGTGTGCGTGACTGCCACTACCTCGCCGAGCCGTGCCCGCCGCCTGTGGAGCCTCGTGCTCGCGGCCGTCCTCGTGCTCGCCGGTGCGGTGACGGCACCCGCCCAGGCGGCGGGGGAGGCGGCGCTGACAGGAACGGCGCACGACGCCGACGGCGTGCCCGTGGCGGATGCGAGCGTCGAGGCCCGGCGCTGGGACGGCACGCAGTGGGCATGGGAGTCCACCGCGTTCACCGGGCCGGACGGCTCGTTCTCGTTCGAGGTCACGCCCGGCGACTACGCGCTCTGGTTCGACCCCGCTGGGGAGTCGCTCGTCTACGACCAGTACCTGGGCGGAGGCACCGCCGATCCCGCAGGCCCCGGCGCGGCCCATACTCTCGCGCTCGCGGAGGGCACCAACCCCGCGGTCGACGCGGTGCTCGCGCTCGGCGCGTCGCTCACGGGTGCGGTGACCGCACCCGAGGGGTACCCGATCGCCGATGCCGTGGTCCACGCGTACCGCTGGGACACCGAGGCAGGCGGGTGGAGCAGCGGCGTACAGGCGATCACCACCCTGAGCGGTGGCTTCCACCTCGGGGCCGTCCCACCGGGCGACTACACGCTGCACTTCTCGGGGCTGCCGGAGACGGCGGCGCAAGAGCAGTACCTCGACGGCTCCGCGAGCGCGCCGTTGGGTCCTCAGTCCCCCGGGGTGCTGCACCTCGACGTCGGTGACAGCGGGCCGGGTGAGGTCGTGCTCGCCGCCGGTGCCCTGATCGAGGGTCTGGTGGTCCCGCCCGTGGGTGTGGCCCCGAGCTCTCTCGCCGTGGACGTGTACGAGGTCTTCCTTGCGGGCACGGGAGACAACCAGGTGATTGACTCCTGGGCGCTTGCGGGTCGCGAGCCCGTCGCGGCGAACGGTGCGTTCCGCCTGCGCAACCTCGAGCCGGGCCGCCACTACTCGGTGGGGGCCACGGCGCCGGGCGTGGTGTCGCTGTACCTGGGCGGGGCCTCGGGGCTGAGGGACGCCACGTGGTTCACGGTGGCCGACGGCGCGATCACGCTCGACTTCTCCGGCACCGGCGGCGCCGACGTGCTCGTGACGGACGACGACGGCACACCGGCCCCGTATGCCGAGGTCGAGCTGTTCCGCTGGGTCGACGGGGACTGGGCCTCGACGGG
>JAAYZM010000410.1 GCA_012514835.1 Actinomycetales bacterium | reverse complement strand
TCGAAGGTGCTCGCCGACGCGCTGGAGCAGGCCCGCGACGCGCGCCTCGCGATCCTCGAGGTCATCAACGAGGCCATCGACGGCCCCGACGAGATGAGCCCGCACGCCCCGCGCGTCATCACCGTGACGGTCCCCACCGACAAGATCGGCGAGGTCATCGGCCCCAAGGGCAAGATGATCAACCAGATCCAGGAGGAGACGGGCGCGGACATCTCGATCGAGGACGACGGCACCGTGTACATCGGTGCGGTCGACGGCCCCTCGGCCGAGGCGGCGCGGGCCGCGATCAACGCGATCGCCAACCCGCACATGCCCGAGGTCGGCGAGCGCTTCGTCGGCACGGTCGTCAAGACCACGACGTTCGGTGCGTTCGTGTCGCTCTCCCCGGGCAAGGACGGTCTGCTGCACATCTCGCAGATCCGCAAGCTCGTGGGCGGCAAGCGCGTCGAGAACGTCGAGGACGTGCTCGGGGTGGGCCAGAAGGTCCAGGTGGAGATCGGCGAGATCGACCCGCGCGGCAAGCTGTCGCTGCACGTGGTTCTCGACGAGGACTCCGCCGCCGACGGGGCCGAGGCCCCGGCCGACGCCTGACGTGCCCCTCGAGCTCCCGCTCGTCGCTGCCGGTGACCCCGGCAGCGAGCTGACCGCCGGGCAGGACGGCGGCGCCATCGTGCGCCGCTCGGTCCTGCCCGGCGGTCTTCGCGTCCTGACCGAGCACGTCCCCGGGCTGCGCTCCGCGACGATCGGCGCGTGGGTCCCGGTTGGCTCGCGCGACGAGCGCGACGGGCACTTCGGCTCGACCCACTTCCTCGAGCACCTCCTCTTCAAGGGCACGCCGCGGCGCACGGCCTTCGACATCGCGGAGTCCTTCGACGCCGTGGGTGGCGAGGCCAACGCCTCGACCGGCAAGGAGAGCACGTGCTACCACGCACGCGTGCTCGACTCCGACCTGCCCATGGCCGTGGACGTCATCACGGACATGGTCACCTCGGCGCTCCTCGACGCTGACGAGCTCGAGATGGAGCGCGGGGTCATCCTCGAAGAGCTCGCGATGAACGACGACGACCCGGGCGACGTGGTCCACGAGCAGTTCGCGGCGGCCGTGCTCGGGACGCACCCCCTGGGCCGACCCATCGGGGGGACCCCCGACACGATCCGCGCGGTGCCGCGGGACGCCGTCGTCAGCCACTACCGCGAGCACTACCTGCCCCGCACGCTCGTGATCTCCGCCGCGGGTGGCGTCGACCACGACGCCCTCGTGGCCCAGGTCACCGCGGCCCTCGAGGCCGGTGGCTGGAGCGCGCCCGCGGGGACGCTCCCGGTGGCGCGCCGACCGTGGGACGGCACGGACGCCCAGCCCGAGGGCGTCCCGGGCCTCGGCACCGAGATCGAGGTGCACCGCGCGACCGAGCAGGCGCACCTGATCATCGGCGGCACGGGCATCACTGCCACGGACCCGCGACGCTTCGCGATGTCCGTGCTCTCCGCCGTTCTCGGCGGGGGCATGAGCTCGCGGCTGTTCCAGGAGATCCGCGAGAAGCGCGGCCTCGCCTACTCGACGTACTGCTTCGCGCAGGGGCACGCGGACACGGGCCTATTCGGCCTGTACGCCGGGTGCGCGCCGGGCAAGGTCGACGAGGTCGCCACCCTGCTCGTGGCCGAGCTCGAGCGCATGGCCACGGAACCGATCACCCCGGCCGAGCTCGCGCGCGCGACCGGCCAGCTCAGCGGGGGCATGGTGCTCGGCATGGAGGACACGGGGGCGCGCATGAGCCGTCTCGGCAAGGCCGAGATGGTGCACGGCGAGCTCGCGTCGATCTCCGAGCAGCTCGAGCGGATCCGCGCCGTCACCGCCGAGGAGGTGCGTGCGCTCGCCGAGTCGCTCGCCTCTCGTCCGCGCAGCCGCGTCCTCGTGGGGCCCGCGCGGCGCTGACCCGCCGCTCGGGCGCACCGTCGCCGCGTCGCCGCATCGACGCCGAGTGCCGCGGTGGGCCACGATGGGGGCATGGCCATCACGAGCTACGTCCGCCTCCCCGCGCCGCGCGGTACCGAGCACCTCGTCGAGCACACGTGGGTGCTGCGCGCCGAGGCCACCGGTACTCCCTGGCGCGCCCTGCTGGTTCCCAACGGCCGTCCCTCCGTGGTGGTGTGTCTGGGCGAGCCGGGGGAGCGGATCGAGCCGCGCGACCACCGGCGCACCCCCAACGGGGGGACCGTCGCGGGGGTCCGGCGACTCCCCGTGGTGCTCGAGCAGTCCGGCGAGGCCTGGTACGTCGGTGCGCGGCTGCGCGCGTACGGGCTCGCGGCGCTAGGGCTCGATGCCCTCTTTGTCGACGACGCGGCGCCGCTCGACGCGCTCGCGACGGCGGGACTGGACCCGGTTGCCTTCACCGAGGCGATACGCAGCGGGGCCGACGACGAGGAGCGGGCCGAGCAGCTCGCGCGCTCGCTCGCGGACGCCGTGGCCGACGGCGAGGTCCCGGGGGACCGCGTCGCGATGATCGACCGTGCCGTCGCGGTGCTCGCGGCGCGCCGGGGGCTCGTCACGGCCACGGACCTCGCGCGCGCGGTGGGCGTGCCCGCGCCGATCCTCGACACCGCGGTGGACGAGCACGTCGGGGTGGGGCTCGACGACTTCACGGCGATGACGCGGTTCCACCACTTCGTGGGCGGGCACGGGGGCCCCGAGCAGGGGGAGGCGGCCGTGCGGGTGCTCGCGCGCTACCGGCTCACGGGCCGCACGCCGCGCGAGACGCTGCGCTTCACGGGACTGACGCCCACGCGGTACGCCGAGGTGCGGGACGCGGTGACGGCGCTCCTGGCACCCTCGCCGGTCGTCTAGTCCTCCACGTCCGCGTCCTCCGGGGCGGGACGTCCCGCGGCGGGGACGGCGAGGGTCATCGCGGCGCTGCGGGCCTTGGTGAGTCGTGCCGCGAGCGGTCGCCACGAGAAGGCCACGAGGACGACGACGGCGAGCGCGCCGACCACGAGCCCGCCGTCGGGGAGCATCGTGAGGCCGAACAGCACCGCGCAGATCCCGACGCCCGCGAGGAGGGCGAGCGCCATGACCTCGGGGACCCGGCCGGACGCCATGGCGGCGGCGACCACGAGCACGAGCGCGAAGCCCGCGAGCCCGGAGGGTAGCGTCGACCCGGCGACGGCGAGGACGATCCCGACCGTGACGAGCACGACGGCGCCGCACAGGGACGCGGCGAGCGCGGCGGACCGTCCGCTGACCTCGCGTTCGGGCTCCTCCTCCTCGTGCGCGCGCCGCTCGATCCACCACCGGGCGCCCACGGGCACCCACAGGGCGAGCACGAGCGACAGGACCACGGCCACCTCGCTGAGGACGGTGCCCGCCGAACGTCCCGAGGTGAACGCGCCGAGCGCGAGGTACACGACGCCCACGAGGGTGAGGATCACGTACGCGAGCCGCCAGCCGCGCTTGCGGACCACGAGCGTCGCAAGCGTCGAGGACACGAGCGCGACGAACGCGGTGATGCCTGCGGCGAGGACCGCGATGACGCCATCCCAGCCGTCGACCCCGCCGCCCAGCTCGGCCGACGCGACCGCGAGGCCGTACCCCGCGAAGGTGGCCAGGGCGACGGCGCCGAGGATGACGGCGGCCTCGATGACGGTGCGCATGGCTCCCATGGTGGCACGCCGGGGTAGGCTCACCGACCGTGGAGAACGCGCTGAAGGTCGCCGTCCTGGGAGCCGCAGGACGCATGGGAGCCACCGTCGTGGACGCCGTGAACGCCGCGCCGGACCTCGAGCTCGTCGCCGCGCTCGACGCGGGGGACGACCTCGCCGGGCTCGCGCAGGCCGGGGCCCAGGTCGCCGTCGACTTCACGGTCCCGGACTCGACCGAGGCGAACGTGCATGCGCTCGTGGACCTCGGGATCCACGCCGTGGTCGGCACCACGGGCTGGACCGAGGACTCGCTCGCCCGCGTGCGCGAGCACACGCACGAGGCCGAGCACGCCGGGCACCCGGTGGGCGTCGTCGTCGCCCCGAACTTCGCGATCGGTGCCGTCCTCGCGATGGCCTTCGCCGCGAAGGCCGCCCCGTGGTTCGAGTCGGTCGAGGTGATCGAGCTGCACCACCCCGACAAGGTCGACGCCCCCTCCGGGACGGCGCGGCACACCGCCGCGGGGATCGCGGCCGCCCGGGCCGCCGCGGGTAGCCCGCCGTTGCCGGACGCGACGAGCCAGGCGCTCGACGGAGCGCGCGGCGCCACCGTGGACGGCATCCCCGTGCACTCCGTGCGGTTGCGGGGCCTCGTGGCGCACGAGGAGATCCTGCTCGGCAACCCCGGGGAGATGCTCACGCTGCGCCATGACTCGCTCGACCGCACGAGCTTCATGCCGGGCGTCCTGCTCGCCGTGCGCGAGGTGGGCGCGCGGCCCGGGCTCACCGTGGGCCTCGAGCACCTCCTCGGCCTGGGCTGAGCGGTGGTGCGTCGCGGGCTCGTCCCGGCCCTCGTCCTCACGGCGCTCATGGGCGTCTACGTGTGGCTCGTCCTCACGCGCGTCATTGCGCTCCTCGGCATGGGGGAGCCCGTCGGGATCGTGCTCGGGCTCGCCTTCGGGATCCTCCCGCTGCTCGTGCTGTGGTACATCGTGGCCGAGTGGCTGCTCGCGACGCGGGTCCAGCGGCTCGCCGACGAGCTCGCCGCCACGGACGAGCTCCCGGTGGACACCCTTCCCCGCTCACCCGGCGGGCGCATCGACCGCGCGGCCGCGAGCGCCCAGTTCGAGACGGTCAAGGCCCAGGTCGAGGCCGAGCCGGAACGCTGGCAGGGTTGGTTCAACCTTGGCTTCGCGTACGACGCCGCAGGGGACCGCCGTCGGGCACGCGCCGCCCTGCGCAAGGCCGTCGCGCTGTACCGCGCGGGCTAGAGCACAGCAGCGCGAGCGGGCTAGAGCTCGGCGGCCCAGCGCCGCTCGTGCACGGTGTCGTGCCCCGCGGCGAGCTCGCGCACCCGGCCGTCCGGGCCTAGGCCAGCACCCCCGAGGAAGCGCTCGCGTGCGTCGTCGCCGTCGAGCACCCACGCGGTGAGCGACTCGGCGCCGTCCTGGCGCAGCGAGTCCACGGCGGCGGAGAGCAGCCGCGACCCGTGCCCCGAGCGCTGCTCGTCCGGGAGCACCTCGAGCGCGACGATCTCGCCCGTGCCCTCGGCGGCCGGGCGCACGGCGGCGAAGCCCACCACGCGCGCCCCGGCGCACGCGACGAGCACCCGGTGACCGGGTCCGGGCGGCTGCGTGATCGCGTCCGCCCAGCCCGGCTCGAACGCGGACTCGTCGAGCTGCTCGAGCGCACCCGCCAGGCGCTGCGCGTGCGTCGAGCGCCACGCGGTGAGCTGGACGTGCGCGATCGTCGCGGCGTCCTCGCGGGTCGCGGGGCGGACGGAGACGTCGGCGTGCTCGGTGAAGAGGGTCACGGCACCACGGTAGCCGCCGGGGCCGGACCCTCGACCGGCTCGGTGGCGGCGCCCGTGGCGGGAGCGGTGGGGGCGGCCGCGGCCCCGTGCGCCGCGGGACCGAGGTGTGGGCGCTGGCCCACCTTGTCGATCCACGCGAGCGCCATCGCGGAGAGGATGAACGCGATGTGGATGATGGTCTGCCACAGCAGCGTGTCGTTCTCGAGCCGGTCCGCGAGGATGAACGAGCGCAGCAGGTGGATCGACGAGATGCCGATGATGGACATCGCGAGCTTGGTCTTCAGGACGTTCGCGTTGACGTGGGAGAGCCACTCGGGCTGGTCCGGGTGCTGGTCGAGCCGGATGCGCGAGACGAACGTCTCGTAGCCGCCGATGATCACCATGATCAGCAGGTTCGCGATCATGACGACGTCCACGAGGCCCAGGACGGCGAGCATGATCTGCGCCTCGGCCGTGATCTCCGCGAGACCGTCGGCCGCGTGCGCGGCGTCCGCGACGTGCGCGTTCGGCATGACGACGCTCTCGAAGAGGTGCCACAGCTCCTTGAGGAACTGCCACACGTACAGCGCCTGGGCAACGATCAGCCCGAGGTAGAGCGGGACCTGCAGCCAGCGGGAGGCGAAGATCAGGTAGCCGAGGTTCGGCGACGGCTTGGGGGCGGTGTCGGACACGGGTTCTCCACGGTGGTGCTCGAGCTGGCCGCGTTCGCGGACGGCGCAGGGTATCAATTCGAGGTGGACGTCCGACGACGACGTCCGCGACGGCTCAACGCGTCACCCCGCCTCGCGGTTCCTGGCCCCGGTCAGGCCATCCAGCCGAGGGCGCGCACCCCCGCCGCGACGGCGGCGCCGAGCACGACGACCACGAGGAAGGGCGCGCGCAGCGCGAGGGCGATCGCGGCCACCACGAGGGCGGGCAGCCGCGCGTCGACGGTGAGCCCCTGGCCCGACGCGAAGGTCTGGATCGCGACGAGCGCGGACAGCAGCGCGACCGTGACGAGCGCCGCGGTGCGGGCCACGCGCGGTTCGGCGAGCCAGTGCTCGGGCAGCAGGTGCCCCACGAGCTTGATCGCGTACACCGCGAGTCCGCCCGCGACGATCGCGAGCCACATCAGCACGTCGGGGCTCATTGCCCCGCCCTCTCGTCGTCGGGCACGAGCGACTCGCCGTCGGCCCCCTCGCCGCCTGTCCCGTCGCCGCCGGGACCGTCGCTCCCGGGCCGCCACCACCCGACCACCACCGCGACCGCGGCGGCGGCGAGCACGGGCAGCCCCGCGGGCAGCACGGGCGTCAGGGCGAGGGCGACGACGGCGGCCCCCACGCCCACCCAGCGCGCCACGGGGTCCGCGAGGCGTGCCCACACGAGCCCGAGGAACGCGGCGGCCGCGGCGGCGTCGAGGCCCCACGTGCGCGGGTCACCGAGCGCGTTCCCGGCGAAGGCGCCGAGCGTCACGAAGGAGTTCCACAGCACGTAGATCCCGACGCCGGTCCACCAGAACCCCTCGCGCACGGCGCGGGGCTGCTCCTGAGCCGTCGCGTCGGCCGTGGACTCGTCGATCGTCACCTGAGCGGCAAGCAGCCGTCGCCAGCCGTGCAGCCCCAGCAGGGGCGCCATCCGCGCACCGTAGAGCGCGTTGCGCACGCCCACGAGAGCCCCTGTCGCCACCGCGGCGGGCCCGCCGCCTCCCGCGGCGATCACGCCCACGAACGCGAACTGCGAGCCGCCGGAGAACATGATGAGGCTCAGCACCACGGTCTGGAGCACGGAGAGCCCCGCGGCGACGGACAGCGCGCCGAAGGAGATGCCGTACAGGCCTGTCGCGACGGACACGCCGAGAGCTTCGCGCCGTGCGAGCCGCACGGCGCTCGAGACCGCCGCCGCCACTAGATCGCGAGGTAGATCGAGTCGAGGTACTCGGTCAGCCCAGCCTCGCCGCCCTCGCGCCCGAGCCCGGAGGACTTCACGCCGCCGAAGGGCGCGCTCGCGTCGGAGACCATGCCGCGGTTGATGCCGAGCATGCCCGTGTCGATCGCCTCGGCGAGGCGGAAGGTGCGGTTCACGTCGCGAGTGTAGGCGTACGCGACGAGCCCGAACTCGCTCGCGTTCGCGAGCGCGACGGCCTCGTCCTCGGTGTCGAACGTGACGATCGGCGCGACGGGGCCGAAGATCTCCTCGGTCACGGTGGGGGCGTCGGGAGCCACGCCCGTGAGCACGGTGGGCAGGTAGAAGTGGCCCGGCCCGTCCGGGCGCGAGCCCCCGAGCCGGACACGCGCCCCGCCGTCCACGGTGGCCGTGACGAGCTCGTCGACCTTGTCCACGGCCGCCGCCTCGATGAGCGGGCCCACCGTGGTGCCCTCGGCCGCGCCGTGCCCCACGCGCAGGCCCTCGAACGCCGCGACGAGGCCCGCCGCGAACTCCTCGGCCACGGAGGAGTGCACCAGGAACCGGTTGGCCGCGACGCACGTCTGGCCCGCGTTGCGCATCTTGGCGGCGAGCGCGCCGGTGACGGCGGCGGGGACGTCCGCGTCGTCGAACACGAGGAACGGGGCGTTTCCCCCGAGCTCCATGGACGTGCGCAGGATCCCGTCCGCGGCGCTCTTGAGGAGCGTGCGCCCCACCTCGGTGGAGCCCGTGAAGGACAGCTTGCGCAGGCGTGGGTCCGCGAGGATGGGCTCGCTCACGCGCCGCGCGGAGGAGGAGGGGACGACGGCGAGCACGCCCGTGGGCAGACCGCGCTCGGCGAGGACCTCGCGCACGATCTCCGCGAAGAACGCCGTGGTGAGCGGGGTGAGCTGGGCGGGCTTGACCACCATCGGGCAGCCGGCCGCGAGCGCCGGGGCGATCTTGCGCGTGGCCATCGCGATGGGGAAGTTCCACGGCGTGATCGCGTACGCGGGCCCCACGGGCTTGTGCATGACGACCTGGTGGTTGGCCCCCGCGGGCGCGCGGCGGGCGAGCCCGTCCATGCGCACGGCCTGCTCGGAGTACCAGCGCACGTACTCGGCCCCGTAGGCGACCTCGGCGCGCGACTCGGCGAGGGGCTTGCCGCCCTCCGCGGTGACGACGGCGGCGAGGTCCTCGGCGCGCGCCGTCATGCGGTCGAACACGGCGCGCAGCGCCTCGGCGCGCTCGCGCGGTGCGACGGCCCGCCACGCCTCGAAGGATCCCGCGACGGCATCCATCGCGGCGCGGGCGTCGTCGTCGGACGCGTCGGCCACCTCGAGGATCGTCTCCGTCGTCGCGGGGTCCTCGACGGCGAACGTCGCGCCGGTCGAGGCGGGGCGCCACTGCCCGTCGATCAGGAGTCCGGTGGGGATCTGGGCGGCC
>JAAYZM010000409.1 GCA_012514835.1 Actinomycetales bacterium | reverse complement strand
TGCCCGCACGCGTCGCGGACCTCGCGCGCGCGTCGGGGCAGCCGGTGCCGCGCGACCCGGGGGAGGTCACGCGGGCGATCCTCGACTCGCTCGCCGAGGCGTACCGCCGGGCCGTGCTGGGGCTCGCTGAGGCGGCCGGGCGCGAGGTCGAGGTGATCCACGTGGTGGGTGGCGGTTCGCGCAACACGCTGCTGTGCCGGCTCACGGCGGAGGCCACCGCGCTGCCCGTCGTCGTCGGCCCCGCCGAAGGCGCCGCCCTCGGCAACCTCCTCCTCCAGGCCGCCACCCTGGGCGACCTCCCGGCCAACCTGCCCACCCTCCGCCAGGTAGCCGCCACCTCCACCCACCCGCCCCTGACAACCCACCACCCCTGACCCCAGGGCCCCACCCCAAACCCCGCCCCCCACCCCGCCGAGGTAGTGAACTTTGCGCGAGGTAGTGACGTACTCCTCACTACCTCGCGTGAAAGTCACTACCTCGCGGTGGGAACTCGGGGGACGGCGGGGTTACGCCAGGGGGGTCAGGTTGCCGGAGAGGCGGCCGTGGAAGCGGGCTGTCGCGGCGTTCATGCCCTCGAACGTGACGGTCTTGCCGTGCTGGGCGTACTTCGTGACGATCGCGTCGAGCGTCGCCACCGTGGACACGTCCCAGATGTGCGAGGCGGACAGGTCCACCACCACGCGCTCGGGGTCCTCGGCGTACTCGAACTGCGTGGTCAGGTCGTTGCTCGACGCGAACAACAGCTCGCCGTCCACCCGGTAGTGCGCCACAGGGCCGTCCGCGCCGTCCACCACGGTGCGCGTCACGGTCGCGAAGTGGGCCACACGCCGCACGAACAGCACGGCCGCGATGAACACCCCGGCCACCACGCCGATCGCGAGGTTCTGCGTCACGAGCACGATCGCCACGGTCGCGACCATGACGAGCGACTCGCTGCGCGGCAGGCGCCGCAGGGTCGCGGGCCGGATCGAGTGCCAGTCGAACGTGCCCACGGAGACCATGATCATCACGGCCACGAGCGCCGCCATGGGGATGGCCCCGACGAGGTCCCCGAGACCCACCACGAGGATCAGCAGGAACAGCCCCGCGGCGAACGTCGACACGCGCGAGCGCGCACCGGACGCCTTCACGTTGATCATGGTCTGGCCGATCATCGCGCACCCGCCCATGCCCCCGAACAGCCCGGACAGCACGTTCGCGACGCCCTGCCCCCACGCCTCGCGGGTCTTGCGCGAGTGGGTGTCGGTGATCTCGTCCACGAGCTTGGCCGTCATGAGCGACTCCATGAGCCCCACGAGCGCCATCGCGAGCGCGTACGGCGCGAGCAGCCGGAACGTCTCCCACGTGAACGGGACGTCCGGCAGGCCCAGGGTGGGCAGGGCGTCCGGCAGCTCGCCCTCGTCGCCCACGGTGGGGACCTGGAGGGCGAACACGACGACGACGGCGGTCACGAGCGCGATCGACACGAGCGGCGCGGGCACCACCTTGGTGACCTTCGGGGTCAGCACGAGGAGCCCGAGCCCGCCCGCGACGAGCACGTAGACGGGCCACGGCACGTCGATCAGGTGGGGCACCTGCGCCACGAAGATGAGGATCGCGAGGGAGTTGACGAAGCCGACCATGACGCTGCGCGGGATGAACCGCATGAGCTTCGCGACGCCGAACCACGCGAGGAGCACCTGGAACAGCCCGCCCAGGATGACTGTCGCGACGAGGTGGTCGATCCCGTGCTCGCGCGCCACGGGGGCGATGACGACGGCGACCGCCGCGGTGGCCGCCGTGATCATGGCGGGCCGCCCGCCCACCACCGCGATGGCCATCGCCATGACGAAGCTCGAGAACAGGCCCACGCGCGGGTCCACCCCGGCGATGATCGAGAAGGAGATCGCCTCGGGGATGAGCGCGATCGCGACCACGAGCCCGGCGAGCGCCTCGCGCACGAGGAGCCGGGGGCTGCGCAGGACCTTCCACACGGACGGGTCTTCGCGGTAGCGGGCGCGCTCGTCCGCGCGCGGGGCAGCGATGGTCACTCGGGTCTCCTGGGTGAGGGGCGCGCGGGGAAGGCGCGGGGAGCGGGCCGACGACGGCGCACCGCGGCTCGAAGGATAGCCCGCGGACCGCCGTCGGCGGGTCTGTGCTCGCGGAAGCACGTGCCTGGGGTGACAGACTGACGCGGGTGAGGGAACAGGCGACGCTCGGGCTGCTCGCCGTCGGGCTCGGTGTGGTGCTGAGCGTCGTGCTGTTCATCCCCTTCGTGGCGCACTCCTACCGCCGCTGGGGTCGGTTCTCTGCGGTGCGCGGGCTCGCGTGGTCCGCCGCCCTCGCGTACTTCTGGGCCATCTGGACGTACACGCTCTTGCCGCTCCCGGACCCGGAGGCGCTCGCGTGCGCGCCGCGCAACACGACCTTCGGGGCGTTCCTCGACGATCTGCGGGCCGCTGTGGCGGGCGCGTCCGGCCGCCGCGAGCTGCTGCTCGACCCCGCCGTGCTCCAGGTGGGCCTCAACGTCCTGCTGTTCGTGCCACTCGGTTTCTTCCTGCGCTTCCTGGGTGGGCGGGGTGTCGTCGCGGCGGTGCTCGTCGGGTTCGCGCTCTCGGGCTTCGTCGAGGTCACCCAGCTCACGGGCGTGTGGGGGCTGTACCCGTGCGCGTACCGCGTGTTCGACGTCGACGACCTCGTGCTCAACACGGCGGGCGCCCTGATCGGCTCCATCCTCGCGTTCGTGGTGCCGCGCCGGCACCGGGGGCGGGCGCACCGCGCGCTCGCGGACGTCCCCACGCCCGTGACGAGGCCCCGCCGACTCCTGGGCATGGTGTGCGACCTGCTCGGCTTCACGCTCGTGAGCCTCGCCGTGACTGTGGGCGTGCGGGCCGTGCTGCTCTACGTGCTCGACGAGCGTGAGGCTGCGCTCGACGGCCCGTGGCCCGATCTCGCGGGCATCGTGGTGCCCCTCGTCGCGTGGCTGTGGGTGACGCTCGCGACCGGTCGCACCGTGGGCGACCTCGCTGTGCGCGTGCGCTACACCGGCGGACCGCTCCCCGTCTGGCTCGCGCGCGCGGTGCGTTTCCTCGCGGGCGTGGGCGCGTACGGGCTGCTCATGCTCGTGCCCGGGACGTGGAGCGCGGGCTTCGTGGTGGTCGCCGGTCTCGTCGCGATCGCGACACCTCGAGGGCGCGGACTGCCCGG
>JAAYZM010000408.1 GCA_012514835.1 Actinomycetales bacterium | reverse complement strand
GGACCTGCTCGACGTCTACCCGGACGCGCAGATCCTCGTCACGGGGGTCGAGGACCCCGACTCGCGCGCCCACGGTGCCAACGAGTCCGTGCACGTGGGCGAGTTCGAGAAGGTCGTGCTCGCCGAGGCGCTGCTCCTCGACTCGCTCGCGCGCGGCACGAGCCAGGCGACCTAGACGGGCGGCGCCGGGTCGTACTGGATGCCCCGGCGCACCGCGCGGGCGACCTCGACGGACTCGAGCCGTGCGACGAGGTGCAGCGCCATGTCGATGCCCGCGGAGACACCCGCGGACGTGACCACGTCGCCGTCGTCCACGAAGCGCGCCTCCGTGTCAGCGAGGACGCTCGGCTCGAGGGCGACGAGCTCGTCGAACGCCGCGTGGTACGTGGTCGCGGGACGCCCGGCGAGCAGGCCCGCTGCGGCGAGCACGAGCGCCCCCGTGCACACGGACGCCACGAGGGGCGTCGAGCCGCGCACGTCGCGGAGCCACGCCAGGTGCTCCGGGTCGGCGAGCAGGCGGCGGGTGCCGGAGCCGCCCGGGTAGACGAGCACGTGCAGGGGGCCGACGTCGTCCGCGCTCGTGTCCGGGACGAGACGCAGCCCCTTCGCGCAGCGCACCCCCGAGCCGTCGAGGGAGAACGTGCGCACCTCGGGCTTGAGCACCGAGAGCTGGGCCCATGCGGCGAGCACCTCGTACGGGCCGACGACGTCGAGCTCCTCGGCGTCGTCGAACACGAATATGCCGACGCGCAGGGGGCTCGTGCGTGTCACGCCGACCTCCTCGTGCTGGTCAGACCCCGGGCAGGGCGAGCATCTGGTCGAGCGCGACACGGGCCCAGCGGGCGTCGTCGGCGTCGACCTCGATGCGGTTGGGCACGCGCCCCGCGACGAGCGACTCCATGGTCCACACGAGGTGCGGCAGGTCGATCCGGTTCATCGTGGAGCAGAAGCACACCGTCGAGTCGAGGTAGTGGACCTGGCGGTCGGAGAACCTGCGCGCGAGGCGGCGCACGAGGTTGAGCTCGGTGCCGATGGCCCACGCGGAGCCCGGCTCCGACTGCTCGAGCTGGCGCACGATGTACTCGGTGGAACCGACGTAGTCCGCCGCCGTGACGACCTCGTGCTTGCACTCGGGGTGCACCAGCACGTTGACGCCGGGCACGGCGGCGCGGACATCCGTGACGTTCTGCGCCGAGAAGCGTCCGTGGACGGAGCAGTGCCCGCGCCACAGGATCATGCGCGCGTCGCGGAGCTCTTGCGGGGTCAGGCCTCCCCCCGGGCGGCGCGGGTCGAACACGACGCACTGGTCGAGCGGGATGCCGAGCTGGAGCACCGCGGTGTTGCGCCCGAGGTGCTGGTCCGGCAGGAACAGCACCTTGCCCTCGCCGTCGGCCCCGCCCACCTGGTCGAACGCCCAGCGCAACGCCACCTGGGCGTTCGAGGACGTGCACACCGTGCCGCCGTGGCGGCCCGTGAACGCCTTGATCGCGGCCGAGGAGTTCATGTACGTGACGGGCACGGTCTGCTCGGCCACCCCGGCCTCGACGAGCGCGTCCCATGCGTCCTCGACCTGGTTGATGCGCGCCATGTCCGCCATCGAGCACCCCGCGGCGAGGTCCGGGAGGATCACCTGCTGTGCGTCGGTGGTCAGGATGTCCGCGGACTCGGCCATGAAGTGCACGCCGCAGAAGATGATGTACTCCGCGTCGGGGCGAGCCGCCGCCTCGCGCGCGAGCTTGAACGAGTCGCCCGTGACGTCCGCGAAGTCGATCACCTCGTCGCGCTGGTAGTGATGCCCCAGCACGAACACGCTGTCGCCCAGGGCCGCGCGCGCAGCGCGGGCACGCTCGACGAGGTCCGGGTCCGACGGCGCGGGCAGCTCGCCCGTGCACTCCACGCCGCGTTCCGAGGCGAGGTCGACCCCCTGACCCAAGAGGTGCAGGAGAGGTGAGGCTGCTGGCTCGGTGAAGCTCGTCGTCACGGCTCCGATCCTCCCACACGGAGTCGGTGGGGCCGTGGGCCGGGGCGCGGCGGCCCCGGTGGGGCTCTGTGCCGGGGGTGAGCTGGCCCGTGCTCTGCGCGCGATCTCACCCGCAGATCTGGACAAACCCCTTACCGTGGTGACGAACCGCACCCGGGAACCGGAGCGGCAGGACGTGGCGGCCCCGCCCCCGACGACGAGGTGAGCACAGTGCGACGAGTGACAGCAGCCCTGGTGGCGACGTTCCTGGTGGGCGCCGTCGTCGTGCCCCCCGCCGCCGCGGACGCTCCCGGGGCCTCGGCCGCTTCCGCCGTGACCGCCGCCGCGAAGAGCAAGCGCAAGACCGTTGCGGGCACGAGGTGCACGGTGTTCCCGGACAACAACTACTGGAACGCGGACGTCTCGAAGCTCCCGGTCCACAAGTCCTCCACCCGCTGGCGCAAGGCGATCGGCACCCGCAACCTGCACCCCGACTTCGGGAGCGCGGGCCCGGGGGAGCAGCCCTACGGCATCCCCATCACGGTCGTCTCGAAGTCCGCGAAGAAGTCGAAGGTGCGCTTCTACTACCCCGACGAGAGCGACCGCGTGAAGTACCCGCTCAGCTCGAAGACCAAGATCGAGGGCGGCGGGGACCGGCATGCGATCATCGTCAACAAGTCGACGTGCCGCCTCTACGAGCTGTTCGACCTGAGCAGGTCGGGCTCACGGTGGTACGCAGGCTCCGGCGCCACGTGGTCGCTCAAGAGCAACAAGCTGCGCAAGAACGGCTGGACGTCCGCCGACGCCGCGGGACTGCCGATCCTGCCCGGCCTCTTGCGCTGGAACGAGGTGAAGGCGGGCAAGGTCGAGCACGCCATCCGGTTCACCGCGCCCGTCACCGCGAACAAGCACATCTGGCCCGCGAAGCACCACGCCGGCTCACGGTCCGTCAAGACCCACCCGCCCATGGGCGCCCGGTTCCGGCTCAAGAAGAACTTCTCCACGAAGGGGTACTCGAAAGAGGCCAAGGTGGTCATCAAGGCGATGAAGAAGTACGGGATCGTCCTCGCGGACAACGGCTCGGGCTGGTACTTCCAGGGCGAGGCCTCCACGAAGTGGCCCTCGCGGCTCATCAGCGACCTCAAGCGCATCCCGTCCTCCGCCTTCGTGGCCGTCGACACCTCGAAGCTCAAGGTGAGGTCGAGCAGCGCGCGCGTGCGTTGACCCGCGCTGCTCCCGGGTCGAGGCGCTACCGCGCCGGGTCGAGTCGGTACTGCGTCGGAGAGACCCCGAACCGCTCGCGGAACACCTTCGAGAAGTGCGAGGCGTCGACGAAGCCCCACGCCGTGGCGACCTGGGCCACAGTGCGGCGCGTTCCGCGCGGGCTGAGCAGCTCACGGCGAGCGTGCTCGAGGCGACGTTCACGCACCCAGCGAGAGACGGTGGTGCCACGGCGGTGGAAGATCGCGTGCAGGTAGCGCGTCGAGATGTACGTCGCCTGGGCGATCCGCTCCGGGCTCAGCCGAGGATCGTCCAGGTGCGCGTTGATGTAGCCGTCGATGCGCTGGCACAGCAGCGCGTACGCGTCACCCTGGGTCGACACCCCGAGCGCGTGCTGGAGCATCGTGGACACCAGGTCCATCGTGTTGTGCGTCGCCCGCAGCGAGGTGCGGGCGTCGAGGGTCCCGAGGGAACCCGCAAGGCCCACGAGATAGCGCGCGACAACCCCCGCGAAGCCACCTTCCCCCGCGATCCGCACCGCCGTCAGCGAACGCAGCGCCGCGTCGTCCACGTCGATCATGCGGTGCGGGAACATGACGCAGAACGTCGTGAGCTCGTCCGTGAACGCGAGCGAGTACGGCCTCGTGGTGTCGTAGATCGCGATGTCGCCGGGGCGCAACGTCGCCTCGCGCCCGTCCTGGACGAGCATGCCCTCCCCGCGCAGCTGCAGCGCGAGCTTGACGTAGGGCTCCGTCGACCGCGTGATCTGCTCAAGGCCCCGCTCGACCGCGTGCGCGCTCGCGGAGATGGTCGAGAAGAGCACCCCGTCGCTCACGCAGCCCACGAGGTCGGCGCGGAACTCGCGCGGCCGGTCCGAGTGCACGGCGAGCGGGACGAAGG
>JAAYZM010000407.1 GCA_012514835.1 Actinomycetales bacterium | reverse complement strand
TCGCCCTGGGTGCGGCACGAGTAGCCGTCCGCGAGGTAGACGGTCCCCTCCGCGGCCTCGCGCAACGCGGGCAGCAGGGCGTTCTCCGCGACCTGCACCGAGACGTCGTAGTGCCCCTTCTCCATGCCGAAGTTCCCCGCGAGGCCGCAGCAGCCCGCGAGGGTGCGGATCGTGGCCCCGGCGCCCTCGAGCAGCGCCTTGTCCGGCGCGAAGCCCATGACGGCGTGCTGGTGGCAGTGCGGCTGCACGACGGCGGTCACGTCCGACAGGTCCGGCACGGCCCATTCCTCGGACGGGCCGAAGGGCGCGGGTGCGCTCAGCAGCTCCGCGAGAGTGTGGGTGGCCTTCGCGATCGCCGCAGCGCGCGGGTCGCTCGGGTACAGGTCACCGAGGTCGGAGCGCAGCACGGCCGTGCACGAGGGCTCGAGGCCCACGATGGGGATCTGGTTCACGGCGTACGGGCCCAGCACGTCCATGAGGTCCGCGAGCCGCGCCTTCGCGCCGTCGAGCTGCCCCGTGGAGATCCACGTGAGCCCGCAGCACACGTCGCGCTCGGGCAGGAGGACCTCGTAGCCGGCGGCCTGGAGCACCCGCGCGGCTGCGAGCGGGACGCCGGGGTCGAGCGTGTCGCCAAAGGAATCTACCCACAGCAGCACGCGCCGCCGGGTCGCGGTGCCCGACGACGTCGCACGGTCGCCACGGGCGTCCGGGTCGCGCTTGGTGTCGGCGTCGGGCAAGGGGGCCGCCGTCGTCCCGCCGGAGGCGAGGTCCGACGCCGAGGCGCGCCGCGCGATGCCCTGTGCCTGGAACGCCCGCCGCCACGGGCTCCGTGCGAAGGTCACCATCTTCCGGCGCGCGTCCATGCCGCCGAGCGTCAGGACGGCCTTCGCGGCGGGCCGCCAGCCCAGCACGGTGTTGGCGAGCCACGCGAGGCCCGGCACGCCTGTGACGAGGCGAGTCCAGCGAGGCAGCCAGCCGAGCGCGTAGTGGTTGATGGGCCGCAGCCGCCCGCGGTACGTGCGGTGCAGCACCTCAGACTTGTACTGGGCCATGTCGACGCCCGCGGGGCAGTCCGAGGAGCACGCCTTGCAGCTCAGGCACAGGTCGAGCGCCTCGTGCACCTCGGGCGAGGACCAGCCGCGCGTGACGAGCGAGCCGTTGGCCATCTCCTGGAGCACCCGGGCACGCCCGCGCGTGGAGTCCTTCTCGTCGCGCGTGGCGAGGTAGGACGGGCACATGAAGCCACCGGCTGCCGTGTTGTCGGCGCGGCACTTGCCGACCCCCACGCAGCGGTGGGCCGCGGTGGTGAAGTCCCCCGCGTCGTGCGCGAAGGAGAACCCGCTCGCCGCGGGCAGGGGCTTGGCGTGCGGGCGGCGCAGGTCCGCGTCGAGGGGCCGCGGGTCCACGAGCACCCCCGGGTTGAGGGTGTTCTGCGGGTCGAGGAGTGCCTTGAACGCCCCGAACAGGCCGATCGCCTCGGGGCTGTACATCACGGGCAGCAGCTCGGAGCGCGCGCGCCCGTCACCGTGCTCGCCGGAGAGCGAACCACCGTGCGCGGCGACCAGGTGGGCCGCATCCGTCATGAAGGCCCGCAGCGGGCCGCCGTCGTGCTCCATCGGGACGTCGAGGCGCAGGTGCACGCACCCGTCCCCGAAGTGCCCGTACGCAAGGCCGTCGATCCCGTGGTTCGCCATGAGCGCCTCGAGCTCGCGCAGGTACGCCCCGAGCCTTTCGGGCGGCACGGCGGAGTCCTCGAAGCCGGGCCACGCCTGCGCGCCCGAGGGGGTGCGCCCGCCGAGGCCCGCGCCGTCCTCACGGATGCGCCACATCGCCACGGCTTGCGGGCCGGGAGGGAACACGCCGACGGCGGACGTCCCGGCGTCGGCCGCGAGCGCACGGGCTCTCGCGAGCGCCTCGTCGAGGTCAGCCCCACCCACCTCGACCATGAGCCAGCCCTCGCCCGCGGGGAGCTCCGGCACGGCGGCCGGGCCCTTGACGCGCCGCACCACGTCCACGAGGCGCGCGTCGATGCCCTCGATCGCGAGCGGGGCGTGGGCGAGGAGCGCGGGCACGGCGTCCGCGGCCGAGGGCATGTCCGGGTAGCCGAGCACCACGAGCACGGGGGCCGCCGCGACGTCGACCAGGCGCACCTTCGCGGACAGGATCGTGGCGACCGTGCCCTCCGTACCCACAAGGGCCTTCGCGAGGTCGCGCCCCTTCTCCGGCAGCAGGTGCTCGAGGGAGTAGCCGGAGACCTGGCGCCCGAACCGGCCCAGCTCGGTGCGCAACAGCTCGAGGTGGCTCGACACGAGGGCGTCGAGACCGGGGACGGGGTCGAGACCCGCGCCCGCCGTGAAGCGCCGCCCCGTGCCGTCCACGACGTCGAGCTCGAGCACGTTGTCCGCCGTGCGTCCGTACGCGACGGCGCGCGGACCGCACGCGTTGTTGCCGATCATCCCGCCGAACGTCGCGCGCGCCTGCGTGGACGGGTCGGGCCCGAAGCGCAGGCCGTGCGGGGCCGCAGCGCGCTGCAGGTTGCCCATGATGACCCCGGGCTGCACCACGGCGGTGCGCTCCTCGGGGTCGATCTCGCCGATCGCATCGAGGTGCCGCGAGAAGTCGATCACGACGCCGGGCCCTACGGCGTTGCCCGCCACCGACGTGCCCCCGCCGCGGCTCGTCACGGGCGAGCCGAGCTCCCGGGCCGTCTCGAGGGTCGCCAGGACGTCATCCGCGGACCGCGGGAACACCACGACCTCGGGCACCACGCGGTAGTTCGAGGCGTCCGTCGAGTACTCCGCCCGGCGCCGCGACGACGCGTCGACCTCACCAGAGACGGCACGCCGCAGCGCGCTGACAAGTTCCTCGGTGGCGGTGGTGACGGACACGTGAGGCATCCTCCCACTCCTCGCCCGGCGGCCCTCGAGACGTCCGACCCACGAACCGGTACGAATGTCCCACGTCCGGGGGCGCGCGCGGCCCTAACCTGAGGCTGAGCCGCTCGCCCGCGGAGAGCGAGCGAGGCGGCTGCCCTGCGATTCCGGACTCACCGGCACCGTTGCCGGCGCGCCCCTGACCCCCGCGCTCGCGGGAGTGCGTGATGTCCACGTTCACGCGGAAGGACCCATGATGAACACCCACGTCCAGGGTCGGCGGCCCTGGCGGCGCGCACTCGTCGCCTCCCTCGCCGCGACCACACTCCTCTTCACCACGTTCACCTCGGCGGGCTCGGCGTCCGACGGAACCCCCGAGGAGCCCCTGGCCGGCGACCTCGTCGGCTCGAACACCCGGCTCATCCTCTCCTCGCGCTACGCGAACTTCGGCCAGAAGGTCAAGGTCAAGGTGCGCGTCGAGTCCCTCGGCCCCACGCCGACGGGCACCGTCCAGATCTTCGACGGTGACAAGGCCATCGCGACCGACACCCTGTGGACGCGGTTCAGCTCGGGCAAGGTCGACGTGGCCCTCCCGCGGGACGTCGCCGTGGGCCTCCACCGGCTCACGGCCGTCTACTCGGGCAACGACGAGGTCGCCACCTCGACGTCCGAGGTCGAGACGCTCAACATGCTCCGCAAGAGCCCGAAGATCACCGTCAAGACGAAGTCCTGGAAGGTCAAGAAGGGCACGAAGCCCAAGCTCAAGGTCACGGTCTCCGGCTTCAAGGGCGGCCCGCACCCGCTCGGTACCGCGCTCGTGCGCGTGGGCGGCTGGCACGACAAGATCGGCCTCCGGGACGGCAAGGCGAGCTACACGCTGCCGAAGATCACGAAGAAGACCCGCATCAAGGTCATCTACTACCCCAAGAAGGCGGGGTACACGAAGGTCTCGAAGTACTACACCTTCACGATCAAGAAGTAGGAGACCTCCCGATGTCTCGACCGTGCCTCGGGCGCACACCGCCCGGGGCACGGTCACGTGTTCCGTCGCTCACCAGGACGAATCGCCCCAAGCGGGCTAGGTTCACATTCGGGACGACACTGACCAGTAACAAGGGCCGGTGCCTACCCCGGCCCCCGCCCCGCGGGAGTGCGTGACCACATCCCCTCACGCCGAAGGAAGAACATGACGAACCGAACCGCCTCGACGAGCCCACGCCGCAAGCGTGGGCTCGTCGCGTCACTGTCGGTCGCAGCGCTCGCGCTGTCCGGCCTCGTGGCCGTGCCCGCCTCGGCGGCGCCCGCCGACTCACGCGACATCGACGTCGCGTTCGACCGCGCCACGGCCAAGCTCGACCGCGCGAAGATCTCCGCTCCGTTGCTCCGCGCCCGCGGTCAGGTCACCGCGTTCGTCCAGCTCGACGCGAAGTCCGCGGTCGACCTGGACCAGGCCGGCAAGTCCCGCTCGGCGATCCGCGCGCAGGAGAAGAAGATCACCGCGCTGGCCGACGAGCTCGTGCCCACGCAGGCCTCGGCCCGCTCCCGGTCCGCCAAGCCCCGCCAGCTCGCCGTGACCTCCAACCTCGTCGCGGGCGTCATGGTGGTGGGCGACGCCGCGCAGGTGCGCGAGCTCGCGGCCGAGGACGACGTGGTGGCCGTCTACGAGGTGGTCCCCAAGCAGCCGCTCAACAAGGGCACCGACGCCTTCACGCGCTCGCTCGACACGTGGCAGTCCACGGGCCACACGGGTGAGGGTGTGCGCGTCGGCATCATCGACACGGGCCTCGACTACACCCACGCGAGCTTCGGCGGCGCGGGCACCCTCGAGGCGTACGAGGAGGCCTACGGCACGGACGGCACCGGGCCGATCCCCGCGGGCAGCTTCGACCCCGTCAAGTTCCAGGGCGGCTGGGACTTCGCCGGTCCCACCTACAACGCGAGCACGGTTCCCGTCCCCACCCCCGACGAGAACCCGATCGACAACGTCTCGACGTCCAGCAACTCCGGGCACGGCACGCACGTCGCAGGGACGACGGCGGGCTACGGGGTGACCACGGACGGCGAGACGTTCGCGGGTGACTACACCGCGCTGACGTCCTCCGACCTGACCGACTTCCGCGTGGGCCCGGGTTCGGCTCCCGAGGCGGAGCTGTACGCCCTCAAGGTGTTCGGTGACGCCGGTGGCAGCACGGGCCTGGTGATCCAGGCGCTCGAGTGGGCCGCGGACCCGAACGGCGACGGCGACTTCAACGACCGTCTCGACATCGTCAACCTCTCCCTCGGCTCCGACGGCTCCCCCGCGGACGACCCGGAGAACCTCTTCATCGACCAGCTCTCCGCGCTCGGCGTGCTCTCCGTGATCGCCTCGGGCAACGGCGGCGACATCACTGACATCGGTGGCTCGCCGGGCAACGCGAACAGCGCCTTGACGGTCGCCAACTCGGTGGGTGGCTCGCAGACGTTCGACGCGATCGAGGTCACGGCCGCTCCCGATGCGTCCCTCGTGGGCACGTATTCGGCGCAGAACTCCGTGAACTACGCGGGCGAGGCTGACGCGACCGGTGAGGTCGCGGGCATCTCGGCCACGTTCAGCGGGTGCACCGCGTTCACCGCGGAGCAGGCCGCCGTGGTCGCGGGCAAGATCGCCTACCTCTACTGGAACGATCAGGACCCGGCGCTCGAGTGCGGCTCGGCCGCCCGGTTCAACAACGCTGAGGCCGCCGGTGCGATCGGCGTGCTACTGAGCAGCCAGACCGACGTGTTCAGCGCGGGAATCGCGGGCAACGCCACGATCCCCGGCGCGCAGCTCACCGGGACGGCCACCCAGGAGCTCCAGGACGCGATCCTCGCGGGTGGCGTCCAGGCCGTCGTCGGCCCCACGTACGCGGGCGCCGGCTTCGAGGTGAACCCGGCGCTCGGGGACCTGCTCAACTCGGGGTCCTCGCGCGGCGTCCACGGTTCGCTCGGCGTCGTCAAGCCTGACGTCGCCGCTCCGGGCACCAACATCTCGTCTGCGGCCTCGGGCGGCGGCACCGCGGCATCGACCCTCACGGGAACCTCGATGGCCACCCCGCACGTCGCGGGCATCGCGGCGCTCGTGCTCGAGTCGCACCCGAGCTGGACGCCCGAGCAGATCAAGACGGCCGTCATGAACACCGCGACGCACGACGTCTTCACGGACCCGGGCCAGAGCGGTGACGCGTACGGACCCGAGCGGGTGGGTTCCGGACGTGTCGACGCGCTCGACGCCGTGACCACCGACACCCTCGCCTTCGCGACGCAGAACCCCGCCGGGGTCTCGGTCGCGTTCGGTGTGGTCGAGGTCGCCGACGACGTCGTGACGCTGCGCAAGACGGTCACCGTGCGCAACCTCTCGGACGCGACGCAGACGTACACGCCGTCGTTCGTCGAGGCGAGCGGGGACCCGGGCG
>JAAYZM010000406.1 GCA_012514835.1 Actinomycetales bacterium | reverse complement strand
GGGCAGATGACCAAGATCGTCTCGTCGTTCGTCGGCGTCGTCCCGGCGGACAACCCGCGGCTCGCCGTCGGCGTCGTCGTCTTCGACCCGAAGGCCGCGACGTACGGCGGCGCCGTCGCCGGACCGGTCTTCAAGGAGGTCTCCGCGTACGCGCTCCAGGCGCTGGGCGTCCCGCCGAGCGGCTCGGAGCCCGACCTGTTCCCCATCGAGTGGGGCACTCCGGACGACGAGGACGAGTAGCGCGCCGTGCTTGCGGTGAGCACGTCCCGGCCGTGGGCGACCGAGCGGGTAGATTCGTCCCCATGACGTCCGCCCAGGGGCGGATGCGCCCGACGCATCCTCGCGCGCACCGGGTCGACGACATCGCCACCGCCTTCGGGCTGCGCCTCGTCGCCCCGGACGCCCACCCCGACACCCACGTGACCGGCCTCGCCGTCGGCAGCGGGGACGTCGCTCCCGGTGACCTCTTCGTCGCCCTGCGCGGGCTCAAGCGCCACGGCGCGGAGTTCACGGCGCAGGCCATCGAGGCTGGCGCGGTCGCGGTGCTCACGGACGACGACGGTGCGGCGCTGGTCGACGCCGACGTCCCCGTGCTGGTCGCGACGGACCCGCGCGTGCTCGTCGGCGACGTCGCGGCGTGGATGTACGGCTACCCGGGCCACGACCTCGTGACCGTGGCCGTCACGGGCACGAACGGCAAGACGACGACGGCGTACTTCGTGGACGCCGCCCAGCGGGCGCGGTTCGACTCGACGGCGATCCTCGGGACTGTCGAGCTGCGCATCGGCGACGAGGCGATCGAGAGCCCGCGCACCACGGTCGAGGCACCGGTGCTGCACGCGATCCTCGGCCTCGCGCGGGAGCGGGGTGCCGGGGCCGCGACGATCGAGGCGTCCTCGCACGCGCTCGCGCTGCACCGTACGGGTGGCCTGGAGCTCGACGTCGTCGGCTTCACGAACCTCCAGCGCGACCACCTCGACTTCCACGGGGACATGGACACCTACCTCGCGGACAAGGCGCGCCTCTTCGCGGCGGGCCAGGCCGAGCGGGGCGTCGTGGTGGTCGACGACGAGTGGGGCGCGAAGATGGTGGGGCTCGCTCAGATCCCCGTCGAGACGATCGCCACGCGCGTGGGTGTGCCCGCGGCCGCGGACGCGGACTGGGCCGTGCTCGACGCGGACATCGGCCTCGACGGCGTGGGGTCCACGTTCTCGCTGCGCACCCCGGACGGGAGCGTCGTGACGGCGGCGAGCCCGCTGCCCGGCCTGGTGAACGTCTCGAACGCGGCCCTCGCGATCGTCCTCGCGCACCGCAGCGGGGTGCCGCTCGACATCGCGATCGCGGCGATCGGCGCGGCGCACGAGATCCCGGGACGCATGGAGCGGGTGATCGAGCGCGGGGGCGGCTGGCCGCTGTGCCTCGTCGACTACGCGCACACGCCCGACGCTCTCGAGCTCGCGCTGCAGGCCGTGCGCCCCATCACGCCCGGGCGGCTCGTGATCGTCTTCGGCTCGGACGGGGACCGCGACCAGGGCAAGCGCCCGATCATGGGTCAGGTCGCCGCACGGCTTGCCGACGTGCTCGTCGTCACGGACGAGAACCCGCGCTCGGAGGACCCCGCCACGATCCGCGCGGCGATCCTCGACGGCGTGCGCGGCGAGAGACCCGACCTGCGCGACGTCGAGGAGGTGAGCCCGCGCGCGGACGCGATCCGCCGTGGGCTCGCGCTCGCGAGCGAGGCGGATACCGTCATCGTGACGGGCAAGGGCCACGAACCGACCCAGGAGATCGCCGGAGTGTTCCACCGCTACAACGACCGAGACGTCTACCTCGCCGCACGCGCGGAACGGGCGGGCCAGTGATTGCCCTGGGCGCGGCCGAGCTGGCCGCCATCACCGGGGGAACGCTCGACGCCGTCGGTCCGGACGTTCGCGTCGCGGGCCCCGCGGTGATCGACTCGCGCGAGGCCGTGCCCGGTGCGCTCTTCGTCGCGCTGCCGGGGGAGCGGACGGACGGCCACGACTTCGCGGCGGCCGCCGTCGAGGCGGGCGCGAGCCTCGTGCTGGCCTCGCGTCCCACGGGGGCGCCGAGCGTGATCGTGCCCGACGTCGAGAAGGCTCTCGGTGCGCTCGCCCGTGAGCACCTCGCGCGCTTGCGACCCGGCGGGCTGCGCGTCGTCGGTGTCACGGGTTCGGTCGGCAAGACCACCACGAAGGACCTCCTGCTCCAGGTGCTCGGCGCCTCGGGGCCCACGGTCGCGCCCGTCGCGAGCTTCAACAACGAGATCGGGCTGCCGCTCACGGTGCTGCGGGCCGACGCCGAGACGCGCTTCCTCGTCCTCGAGATGGGCGCCGCCGCGCTCGGGGAGCTCGACTACCTCACGGGGATCGCCGCGCCGGACGTCGCCGTCGTGCTCCGCGTCGCGCACGCCCACGTGGGTGGATTCGGGGGGATCGACGCCGTCGCACGCGCGAAGTCCGAGATCGTCCAGGGGCTCGTCCCCGGCGGTGTCGCGGTGCTCAACGCCGACGACGACCGCGTCGCACCGATGGCCGCTCTCGCCGAGCGTGCCGTCCTCTTCGGGGAGTCCGCGGGCGCCCAGGTGCGGGCCGCAGACCTCACGGTCGACGCCGCGGGTCGCGCGGCGTTCACGCTCGAGACCGCTGCGGGCTCCGCGCCGGTGCACCTGAGCCTCGTCGGTGCGCACCACGTGACCAACGCCCTCGCGGCCGCGAGCGTCGCCCTCGAGCTCGGCGTCCCCCTCGCGGAGGTCGCGCGACGCGTGAGCGAGGCGGGTGCGCTCAGTGCGCACCGCATGCACGTGGTCGAGCGGGCAGACGGCGTGACCGTGATCGACGACTCCTACAACGCCAACCCCGACTCGATGCGTGCCGCGCTCCAGGCGCTCGCGGTCATCGCGGGCCGGCAGCGGCGCTCCGTCGCGGTGCTCGGGGAGATGCTCGAGCTCGGCGACGAGCACCGCAGCGCGCACGACGCGATCGGTCGCTTCGTGGTGCGGCTCAACGTGGGCCTGACCGTCGTCGTCGGGCCCGGCGCCCGGCCGATCCTCGACGCCGCCGGGCACGAGGGCTCGTGGGGCGACGAGGCCGTCGGCGTCGACACCGTCGCGGACGCGATCGACTTCCTGGAGGGGGCGCTGCGCCCGGGCGACGTCGTGCTCGTGAAGTCGTCGCACGGTGCGGGCCTGTGGCAGGTCGCGGACGCGCTCACGGGGGTGGGCGCATGAGGGCGGTACTGATCTCGGGCGCCGTCGCGCTGCTCGTCTCGCTCTTCGGCACCACCGTCTTCATCCGTTTTCTCGTCCGCAAGCAGTACGGCCAGTTCATCCGGCAGGACGGCCCGACGTCGCACCTCACGAAGCGCGGCACGCCCACGATGGGCGGCGTCGTCATCATCGCCGCGGCGCTCATCGGGTGGGTCGCCGCGCTCGTCGCGACCCAGCAGCTGCCGAGCGCGTCTGCGCTCCTCGTGATGTTCCTCATGGTCGGGCTCGGCTTCGTCGGGTTCCTCGACGACTACATCAAGATCTCCCGGCAGCGCTCGCTCGGCCTGACCCCGCGCGCGAAGTTCATCGGGCAGGGCCTCGTGGGCGTGCTCTTCGCCGTCGGTGCGCTGAGCTTCCCGAACGCCCAGTTCCGCACGCCCGCCTCGACCCGGATCTCGTTCATCCGGGACACGTCGATCGACCTCGCGCTGTGGGGCACCACGATCGGGCTCGTCCTCTTCGTCCTCTGGGCAAACTTCCTCATCGCGGCCTGGTCCAACGCCGTCAACCTCACCGACGGTCTCGACGGCCTCGCGACGGGGGCCTCGATCCTCGCGTTCGGTGCGTACGTCCTCGTCGGGGTGTGGCAGTCCAACCAGTCCTGCCAGCTGCTCGGCTCCGTGGGGCCGCGCTGCTACGAGACACGCGACCCGCTCGACCTCGCCGTGGTCGCCGCCGCGATCACGGGGGCGTGCTTCGGTTTCCTGTGGTGGAACGCGTCGCCCGCGAAGATCTTCATGGGAGACACGGGCGCGCTCGCTCTGGGTGGCGCGTTCGCGGCCCTGTCGATCCTCTCGCGCACCGAGATCCTCGGCGCGATCATCGGCGGGCTCTTCGTCCTCGTCGTGCTCTCCGACGTGATCCAGATCGGCTTCTTCAAGCTCACGGGCAAACGCGTGTTCAAGATGGCACCGCTGCACCACCACTTCGAGCTGTCCGGCTGGGGCGAGGTGACGATCGTCATCCGGTTCTGGATCATCGCCGGGCTGTTCGTCGCGCTCGGCGTGGGGGTGTTCTACGCCGAGTGGGTGGTCGGCTAGTGGGGTCCTTCGAGCTCGCCGACGCCCGGGTGCTCGTCGTCGGCCTCGGCGTGTCCGGACGGGCCGCGGCCGAGGTGCTGGCCTCGCGCGGCGCGCGCGTCACGACCGTCGACGACGCCGCCCCTGACGCGGACCACCGTAGCGACGCCGACGGCCTCCTCGACGGCGTGGATCTCGTGGTCGCCTCGCCGGGCTGGGCACCCCACCACCCGCTCCTCGCCGCCGCGGTCGCCGCGGGAGTCCCCGTGTGGAGCGAGGTCGAGCTCGCGTGGCGCACGCGCGTGCGCCGGGCGGACGGCACGTTCGCCCCGTGGCTCGCCGTGACGGGCACCAACGGCAAGACGACGACGGTGGGCATGCTCGACGCGATCCTCGGGGCCGCGGGGCTGCGCTCGCAGGCCGTCGGCAACGTCGGCACGCCCGTGGTCGCGGCCGTGCAGGACCCGGCCACGGACGTGCTCGCCGTCGAGCTGTCGAGCTTTCAGCTGCACTTCACGCACTCGATGGCCCCGCGCGCGGCCGCGGTGCTCAACATCGCGCCGGACCACCTGGACTGGCACGGGTCGATCGAGGAGTACGCGGCCGCGAAGGGGCGGATCTTCGAGCGCGTCGAGGTCGCGTGCGTCTACAGCGTCGCGGACCCGCGGACGCGCTCGCTCGTCGAGGACGCCGAGGTGGGCGAGGGCGCCCGGGCGGTCGGGATCACGCTCGGCACGCCAGGCCCGGGGGAGCTCGGGGTGATCGACGGGCTGCTCGTGGACCGTTCGTTCCACGCCGCGCTCGACGCGCCGGGTCGCCACGACAGCGCCGCCGAGCTCGGCGCGCTCGCGGACCTGGCCCACCTCGCGGGGCCGGACGGGCGCCTCGCGCCGCACGTCGCGTCGAACGCCCTCGCCGCGGCGGCCCTCGCGCGCGCCCACGGCGTCTCGGCGACCGCGGTGCGCGAGGGGCTGCGCGCCTACGCGCCGGGTGCTCACCGGATCGAGACCGTCGCGCGGCTCGGTGAGGTCGCGTTCGTGGACGACTCGAAGGCCACGAACGCGCACGCCGCCGCCGCGTCGCTCGCCGCGTTCGCCCCGGGTTCCGTGGTGTGGGTCGCGGGCGGGCTGGCCAAGGGCGCGGACTTCGACGAGCTCGTGGCGAGCCGGCGCGACCGGCTGCGCGCCGTCGTCCTCATCGGTGTGGACGCGAGCGGTCTGACCGCCGCGCTCGCGCGACACGCGGCCGACGTCCCCGTGACGCGCATCGATCCCGGCGAGACTGGCGAGGTGATGGACCGCGCTCTCGACGCCGCACGGCGGTACGCCCAGGAGGGTGACACCGTGCTGCTCGCTCCCGCGGGCGCGTCGATGGACCAGTTCCGCTCGTATGCCCACCGCGGTGAGGAGTTCGCCCGTGCGGCGCTCGCGCTCCCGGGGGCGAGGTCGACGCGGGGGGACGGCCGATGACGGCGACGACGCCGCGCACCGCACCCGTGCGCACCACGGCGCGCGCGGGACTGCTCGGCCAGTGGAACAGCGCCGTGGCCACCTACTACGTGACGGTCGGTGCGACGAGCCTGCTCGTCGCGCTCGGCCTCGTCATGGTGCTGTCGAGCTCCGCGATCGACTCGATCGCGGAGAGCGGGAGCCCGTACGCCGTGTTCGTGCGGCAGGCGCAGTTCGCGCTCCTCGGCATCGTCGCGATGCTCGTCACGAGCCGGTTGTCGCTCGCGACGCTCAAGAAGCTCGCGTGGCCGTCGCTCGTGCTCGCCGTCGCGCTACAGATGCTCGTCTTCACGCCCCTCGGGCGCGCCGAGGGCGGCAACCGCAACTGGGTGTACATCGGTGGGACGGCGTTCCAGCCCTCGGAGGTCGTCAAGATCGGCCTCGCGCTGTGGCTCGGCGCGGTGCTCGCGCGCAAGCGCCCGCTGCTGCAGCAGTGGCGCCACGCGGTGATCCCCGCGCTCCCGGTGGCCGGGGTCGCCGTGGGGGTGGTGCTGCTCGGGCACGACCTCGGGACGGCCATGATCATGATGCTGCTCGTCGCGGGGGCGATGTTCGTCGCCGGGGTGCCCATGCGGATCTTCGGCGTCGCGGGGCTCGCCGTCGCGGGTGCCGTCGTGAGCCTCGTGCTGCTCGGCAACAACCGCGTGGGCCGCATCATGAGCTGGATCTCCGCGGACTGCGACGTCGCTGACGCGTGCTACCAGCCGCTGCACGGGATGTGGGCGCTCGGCAGCGGCGGGGTGTTCGGCATGGGTCTCGGCGCGAGCCGCGAGAAGTGGAACTACCTGCCCGCGGCGCACAACGACTTCATCTTCGCGATCATCGGCGAGGAGCTCGGGCTCGTCGGCACCATGCTCGTGCTCGTCCTGTTCGGCCTGCTCGCGGCCGCGTTCCTGCGCCTCGTGACCCGCCACCCGGACCCCTTCGTCAAGGTCACCACGGCCGCGATCGGCGCGTGGATCATCGGCCAGGCGTTCATCAACATCGCCGTCGTGATCGGCCTGGCCCCCGTGGTCGGCATCCCGCTCCCGCTCGTCTCCGCAGGAGGCAGCGCGCTCATCGTCACGATGGCCGCGATGGGCGTCGTGATCGCGTTCGCCCGGACCGAGCCGGGCGCCGCGGAGGCGCTCGCCGCGCGTCCCGGGGTGCTGCGGCGCTCGCTCGCCGTGCTCGGCCGCCCCGGCAGCGCCCGTGGCTAGCTTCCTGCTCGCGGGCGGTGGCACGGCGGGGCACGTCTACCCGCTCCTCGCCGTCGCCGCCGAGCTGCGCCGCCGCGACGCCGATGCCCGAGTCACGGTGCTCGGTACGCGCGAGGGCCTCGAGGCGGAGCTGGTCCCCGCGGCGGGCCTGCCGCTCGAGATCGTGCCGCGCGTGCCGATCCCGCGGCGCCCCACGCCGGAGCTGCTCCGCGTGCCCGGGAGGCTGCGGGCTGCCGTGCGTGCTGCGGGCGACGCGATCGACTCCTCGGGCGCGCGCGCCGTGATCGGGTTCGGCGGCTACGTCGCCGCACCGGCCTACCTCGCGGCCCGCCGCCGCGGCGTGCCCGTCGTGGTGCACGAGGCGAACGCCCGCCCCGGTCTCGCGAACCGTCTCGGTGCGCGCCGCGCCGCCGCCGTCGCCGTGACCTTCAGCCAGACACGCCTGCCGGGCGCGGTGCTCACCGGGCTGCCGTTGCGCCCCGCGATCGCGGACCTCGTCGCCGCGCGCGAGTCCGACGCCGCGGGGGAGCGTGCGCGTGCCCGCGCGACGCTCGGCCTCGCACCGGACCGGCGCACCGTCCTCGTGACGGGAGGCTCGCTCGGGGCCGTCTCGATCAACCGCTCCGCGGCCGCGGCGGGGGAGGCCCTCGTGGCGAGCGGCGCCCAGGTGCTGCACCTCACGGGGGCGGGC
The DNA here is from genome assembly GCA_012514835.1 of Actinomycetales bacterium. Lineage (GTDB taxonomy): Bacteria > Actinomycetota > Actinomycetes > Actinomycetales > Cellulomonadaceae > JAAYZM01. Next base: position 2,085 of record JAAYZM010000406.1, on the reverse strand, counting down.
AAGGACGCGGAGGTCCGGGCGGTCGCGCCCGCGGAGCACTATCACGTGCGCGAGTACCTCCCCGAGATGGAGCTTGCCCTCGCCGCGGCGGACCTCGTGGTGTGCCGGGCGGGCGCCGGCACGGTGAGCGAGCTCGCGGCGCTCGGGATCCCCGCGGTCTACGTCCCGCTGCCGATCGGCAACGGGGAGCAGCGGCTCAACGCCGCCGGGGTGGTCGCGGCGGGGGGCGGCATCCTCGTGGAGGACGCCGAGCTCACGCCCGAACGGCTGCGCACCCTGCTCGCGGGACTGGGCGCGGCAGAGCTCGACGCGATGGCGTCCGCGGCGTTCACGGAGGGCATCCGGGACGGCGCGGCACGCGTGGCGGACCTCGTCGAGGCGGTGGTCGCGTGAGCGCGTGGCACCTGATCGGCGTGGGCGGTGCGGGCATGTCCGTCATCTCGGCCCTGCTCGCGGCCCGCGGCGAGACCGTGAGCGGCTCGGACGCGCGAGCGAGCGCGACGGTCGAGGCACTGCGCGAGCGCGGCGTCGAGGTCGCGGTGGGGCACGACGCCGTCCACGTCGAGGCCCTCCCCGCCGGTGCGCGCGTGGTCGTCTCGACGGCCGTGCGCGAGTCGAACCCCGAGCTCGCCGCGGCTCGCGAGCGTGGCCTCGACGTGCTGCACCGCTCCGAGGCGCTCGCGTGGCTCATGCGAGACCGCCGGGTGGTGGCCGTCGCGGGCGCGCACGGCAAGACGACGACGTCGGCCATGCTGGCCGTCGCGCTGACGGAGGCCGGTCTCGATCCGAGCTTCGCGATCGGGGGCGCCGTCGTGGGCGGGCCTGGCGCGCTCTCCGGTGCCGGCTCCGGCGCGGGCGACCTGTTCGTCGCCGAGGCGGACGAGTCGGACGGTTCGTTCCTCGCCTACTCCCCGTACGTCGCGCTCGTCACGAACGTCGAGCCCGACCACCTCGACCACTTCGGCTCGCGCGAGGCCTTCGAGCAGGTCTTCGCGGACTTCGCGGCACGGGTCCGGGACGACGGCGTCCTGGTCGCATGCCTCGACGACGACGGCGCCCGCCGGCTCGCCGACCGTGTCCGTGCCGAGGGGCGCGTGCGCGTCGTGACGTACGGCACGTCCGACGACGCCGACGTCGTGCTCGATCCCTCCACGGGGGCCGTGCGGTTCCGCGCGCCGCTCGCTGCGGTACCCGACACCGCGGTGTCCGACAGTGCGGTGCCCGACGGCGGGCCACGGCTCGAGCTCTCCGTCCCGGGAACGCACAACCTGCTCAACGCGAGCGGGGCCCTCGCCGTGCTCGCGCTCCTCGGTGTCTCGGTGCCGACCGCGGTCGCTGGCCTCGCCGCCTTCCGCGGCACGGGCCGGCGGTTCGAGGAGAGGGGGAGCGTGGCCGGGGTCCGCGTGGTCGACGACTACGCCCACCACCCCACGGAGGTCACCGCGCTGCTGCGGGCCGCCCGGACGGTCGCGGGGACCGGTCGTGTCCTCGTGCTGTTCCAGCCGCACCTGTTCTCGCGCACTGCTCACTTCGCGAGCGAGTTCGCCACCGCGCTCTCGCTCGCCGACCTCGCCGTCGTCACGGACGTGTACGCCGCGCGCGAGGACCCGGTCGAGGGAGTGACGGGCGAGACGATCACGCGGCACATGACCCCCGGCGTCGGTCTCTTCGTCGCGGACCGCACCGAGGCGGCGCTGCGCGTCGCGGCCCACGCGCGCCCCGGAGACCTCGTGCTGACGGTCGGGGCGGGCGACGTGACGGAGCTCGCGCCCGTCGTGCTCGCCGCGCTCGAGGACGCACCGTGAGCCCGGCGCGGCCCCCCGCGCCACGGTCAGGTGCGCCTCGGCAGAGCACGCCCCGCCAAGGTGGGTCCCGACAGGGTGCCCCACGACAGGACGGGCAGCGCGCCGGAGCCACGAAGAAGGCTGCGTCGAGCCCGAGCCCGACACAGGGTGCGACGGGAGCCGCGGCGCGGCCCGCGGTCCCGCGACGCGCGGAACCCTCACGCAGGGCAACCGAAGCGTCAGCGCGCGGGACGGCACCCTCTGCGGGCTCGCCCCGTACCGCGCCGTCCCCGGCCGAGCC
>JAAYZM010000050.1 GCA_012514835.1 Actinomycetales bacterium | reverse complement strand
TCTCGGGAGCGGCATGCTCGCAGCGACCGAAAGCGAGAGCCCCTGATCTGCTTTCGCAGGTCAGGGGCCGGCACTCTGGCGGAGGATGGGGGATTCGAACCCCCGAGGGCGTTAACCCAACACGCTTTCCAAGCGTGCGCCATAGGCCACTAGGCGAATCCTCCTGGCCGCACGAGGATACCCGAGTCGCACGCGCCCGCCGAACCTATGGCGTCACGACCACCTTGCCGCGCGTGCGCCCGGTCTCGATCTGGCCGATCGCGGCGGCGACCTCGCCCAGGGGGTAGGTGCGCGAAACCTCGACGCGCAGCTTCCCGGCGTCCACGAGCGCGGTGAGCTCCTCAAGGTCCGAGTGCTTGATGGATGCTACGAAGATGGGCATCCGCTGGCTGGCGAACGGCCCCAGAAGAGCTCCCGCGATCAGGTGGCGCATGGGCCGTTCCTTGGCGGACCCGGCCACGGAGATGACCCCGCGCGGCGTGCACAGTCGCCGCAGGTCGCGGTAGGGGAGTGCTGCGGCGAGGTCGAAGATCACGTCGAACGGCTCGGTGGTGCGCCGGACGTCCTCGCGCGTGTAGTCCACCGCCACGTCCGCCCCGAGCGAGCGCACGAGCTCGACGTTGCCCGTGGAGCACACGGCCGTGACGTGCGCACCCATCGCGTGCGCGATCTGTACGGCGAGGTGCCCCACGCCGCCCCCGGCGCCGGTGATCAGCACGCGCTGGCCAGCCGAGAGCCGGCAGTGGTCTCGCAGCCCCTGCAGGGCCGTGGAGCCGGCGACGGGCAGCCCGGCAGCCTCCGCGAAGCTCATCGCGGCGGGCTTGGCGACCAGCTCGTCCTGGCCGGTGATCGCGTGCTCGGCGTACGCACCGAGGCACGAGCCGAGCACCTCGTCACCCACGGCCCAGCGTGTGACACCGGGGCCCACGGCCTCGATCACGCCCGCGACGTCCTGCCCGAGCCGCACCTCCTTGGGCCGTCGCAGCCCGCTCTGCAAGCGCATGACGCGCGGCGCGCCACGCAGGAAGTGCCAGTCGAGGGGATTCGCCGCGGCGGCGGCCACCCGGATGAGCACCTCGCCCTCGCCGGGCTCGGGGCGCGGTCGGTCCTCGATGCGGATCACGGACGGGGGTCCGTAGGTGTGGCGGACGGCGGCCTTCATCGGTGCTCCCGGGGTGGCAAGAATCGCATACTTACGGTGTATGTAGATGACAGTAGATTTACGGAGTAAGTTTTGTCAACGTGCCACCTCCCCACGCCCGCAAGCGAGCCCGCCGCGAGCCCCTCGACCGCGAACGCGTGCTCCAGGCGGCCCTCGAGCTCACCGACGAGGTAGGCCTCGAGGGGCTGAGCATGCGCAAGCTGGGCCAGCGGCTCGGCGTCGAGGCGATGTCCCTCTACAACCACGTGGACGGCAAGGACGACGTCGTCGGCGCGATCGTGGACGCCGTCTGGTCCCTCGTCCCCGCCCCGGACCCGAGCGCATCCTGGCGCGAGCAGCTCCGCTCGAGCGCGATCGACCTGCACCACGCGTTCGTGCGGCACCCGTGGGCGTGCGTGTTCTTCCCGCCGTCCGTGGGTCCGGCACGCTTGCGCGCCATGGAGTCCATGCTCAGGGCCTTGCACGACGGCGGGCTCCCGGCCGCCGTCGCCTATCACGCGCATCACGTGATCGACGCCTACGTGATCGGCTTCACGCACCAGATGAGCGGCTACGTGCCGCCGGACCTGACCGGCCCGGACGGCAAGGAGCTCGACCCCAAGGTCTACGTGCAGTCGATCGGCGGGGAGCTTCCCCACCTGGCCGAGCACATCGACCTGCACGGCGTCGAGGAGTCGCTCGGTCTCGGCTCGGGCTTCGAGTTCGGGCTCGACCTCGTGCTGGACGGGCTCGCCCGGCACGTGCCGGGCGAGCCGCGGTAGTCCGCTCGGCTCAGAGCTGCGCCAGCTGGATCAGGTTCCCGCAGGTGTCATCGAGCACCGCGGTCATCACGGGGCCCATCGCGAGCGGCTCTTGCGTGAATCGGACCCCCAGCGCGGTCAGCCGCTCGTGCTCGGCCTCGAGGTCCTCGACCACGAAGGATGCCAGCGGGATCCCGTCGGCCACGAGGGCATCGCGGTAGGGGCCGACGGCGGGGTGGGCCGAGGGCTCGAGCAGCAGCTCGACGCCGTCGTCGTCGGGCGAGACCACGGTGAGCCAGCGGTGCTCGCCGAGCGGGACGTCGTTCTTGACCACGAAGCCGAGGACGTCCGTGTAGAAGGCGAGGGCGGCGGCCTGGTTGTCCACGAACACGCTCGTGATGTAGATGCGGGGCATGGCGTGCCTACTTCCTGACGGAGCTCGTACCGCCAAGCCTGTACCTGCCTGTCAAGGGTCCGCGCAGCCCGGGTAGACTCTTCCGCGACCCCTCGTGCGGCGTCATCTCGCTGAACCCCCCCAGGGCCGGAAGGCAGCAAGGGCAGGCGGGCTCTGGCGGGTGTGCGGGGGGTCCTTGCATGTCCAGGCGCGGAAAGTAGTTGCCAAAGTGGAAAGTAGATGCCACGATGGTTCGCATGAGCAACGACATCACCCCCGACGCCGCCCGCGCGGCCCTCGACTCCGCCGCCACCGCCCGTGACGGCGTGCACGCCCACGCCCGCTGGATGCCCATCTACATGGTCACCTTCGGGATCGGCTTCGGCGCCGCCGCCTTCCTGCTCGGCATGATCGAGTCGTTCTGGTGGCGCATGGGCCTCTTCATGGCCATCTGGCTCGTCTTCGTGCTCTCCATGGTCCGGTGGGCCGCGGGCCGCCAGGCGAGCGTCCGCACCAGCCTGCGCCGCACCGCCCCGTGGTGGATCGGCACGGGCGTCCTCTACGCCGCCGCCCTCTTCGTGGGCACGGGACGGTTCCAGGGCGAGCTCGCCTTCTGGGCCCCCGCCACGGTCCTGATCGCCGTGCCGCTCGTCGTCGGCGGCCTCCGCGAGCGCCGGGCATGACGGTGTCCGACGACGGCGCCCCCGCCACCCCCCACCCGCGGCACGAGCTCGACGAGCTCCTCGCGCACGCGGTCCGCTTCTCCGTGGTGGCCGCCCTGAGCGGGCTCGAGCGCGCCGAGTTCTCGCTGGTGAGGGACACCGTGCAGGTCAGCGACTAGGTCCTGTCCAAGCAGGTCGCCCTCCTCGAGGGCGCGGGCTACGTCGAGGTCGAGAAGGGCAAGGTGGGTCGCCGCCCACGCACGTGGCTCTCCCTGACCGACGACGGCGAGCGCGCCTTCACCCGGCACGTCGCAGCACTCCGCGCGATCGCTGGCCCGCTCTGACCAGACGGTCCGCGAACTCAGCGGTCGAGCAGGGGCGAGAGGTGCGCGCTCGCGAGGGCGCGGGCCGCCTGACGGGCCCCGGCACGTAGCGCCGCCGCGGTATCGGCACCCTCGAGGGTCGCCGCGAGGAACCCCGCCGCGAACCCGTCACCGGCCCCGTTGACGTCCACGACGCGCGGCACCGGCACGGCGGCGACCCGCAGCTCGCCCAGCGTGGCGTCCACGGCGACCGCCCCGTCGGCGCCGAGGGTGCACACCGCGACCCGCGCCCCGCCGGCGACGGCAGCGTGCAGGAATGCCACCGGGTCGGCGAGCTTGTCGGCGTTGCAGAACACGTAGTCCGCGGCCTCGCGGAACGGGGCGTGGAAACCCGAGGCGCCGTCGTAGTCGTGCAGGTCCGTCCAGATCGGCACCCCGGTCGCGCGCGCGGCGGGCAGGAGTGCGGCGGCCCGCGGTGACAGGTCGAGCACGAGCGCCCGGGCGCCAGGCATCGCGGCGAGCGCGGCGTCGAGCGCACCGGGCTCCGGCTCCGGCGGCGTGGTCAGGTAGATCGACACGCGACCGCCGTCGGCCGCCATGAGGTTGAGGTGGCGCTCGGTCGGTGTGGCGCGCTCGAGCAGCAGCGGCACACCGGCGCCGCGCAGGGCGGACTCGACGCGCCGGCCCTCGTCGTCGTCCCCGAGCACGGTCGCGAGCGCGACGTCGACGCCCAGCTCGACCAGGTGCAGCGCCTTGCCCGCGGACGTCCCGCCCACCGTCGCGTGCGACCCACGCGCGAACACCATGTGCGGGTGGGGTGCGGGGAGTGCGTCGAGCGCGACGAGCTGGTTCCAGGACGACGGTCCGACGACGAGCACCTCGGCCACGCGCACCCTCCC
>JAAYZM010000405.1 GCA_012514835.1 Actinomycetales bacterium | reverse complement strand
GGCGCGGACATCGTGGTCGCCTGCCCCGGGCGCCTCGAGGACCTCATGAAGCAGGGCTTCGTCACGCTCGACGCCGTCGAGGTGACCGTGCTGGACGAGGCGGACCACATGGCCGACCTCGGGTTCCTGCCGGGCGTCACGCGCATCATGGCAGCGACGCCGACGACGGGCCAGCGGCTGCTGTTCAGCGCGACGCTCGACAACGGCGTGGACAAGCTCGTCAAGCGCTTCCTGAACAACCCGGTCCGACACGCGGTCGACGAGGCGAGCTCTCCCGTTGCCGCGATGACGCACCACGTGTTCGAGGTCGCGGACGTCGAGACCAAGCGCGTCCTCGTCGAGAAGCTTGCGTCCGGCACGGGGCGGCGCATCTTGTTCATGCGCACCAAGCACCAGGCGAAGAAGCTCGCCAAGCAGCTCACGGCGGCGGGGATCCCGAGCGTCGACCTCCACGGCAACCTCTCCCAGCCGGCACGCGACCGCAACCTCAAGGCGTTCTCCGACGGCACGGCCAAGGTGCTCGTCGCGACGGACGTCGCCGCGCGCGGTGTGCACGTCGACGGCATCGAGCTCGTGGTCCACGTGGACCCGCCCGCCGAGCACAAGGCGTACCTCCACCGCAGCGGCCGCACGGCCCGCGCGGGCTCGGAGGGCGACGTGGTCACTCTTGTGCTGCCCGAGCAGCGCAAGGACACGCGCGACCTGCTGCGCAAGGCGGCCATCAAGGCCCAGCCCCGCCCCGTGGCGGTCGACTCGGCCGAGGTCGCGGCGCTCGTCGGCGAGGTCGCGGCGTACGTCAAGCCCGTCGCCGTCGCTCCGGCTCAGCCTCAGCGTCGTCAAGGCACGGGTGCCGGCGCCGGGGGCGGTTCGGGCCGTCGGCGCGGGGGCCGTGGCGGCAAGTCTCGCGGCGACGCGGCGCGCGGTGACGGCGCACGCCAGGGTGCGGCGGTGCGCGGTGGCTCCGGTGGCGGCCGCAGCGGGAACGCCGCTCGTGGCGGTGCGGGTGGCTCGGCCACCGTGTACTCGACCTCGACCGGTGGCTCGTCGAGCGGCTCGGCCGCGCGGTTCTCGGAGCGCAGCTCGGCTCGCCGTCCGGCGCGCTCGCGCTGAGACATTCCGACCCTCGGGCGAGGGCCGGTGGGAGGATGGATGTCGTGACGTCGACGCCTGAGACCATCCCGCCGGCCCTCGCTCAGCTTCGCGAGGACTTCCTCGAGCTCGCGGAGAGCGACCGGCTCCAGCTGCTTCTCGAGCTGTCCTACGAGCTGCCACCGCTCCCGGAGCGGTACGAGGACCACCTCGAGCTGCTCGAGCGGGTGGAGGAGTGCCAGTCGCCCATCCTCGCGTTCGCGGAGGTGGACGACGACGGCAAGGTTGCGTACATCGCGCACGCACCGGCCGAGTCGCCCACCACGCGGGGCTTCGCGTCGATCCTCGCGCAAGGACTCCAGGGCGTGACGGCCCACGAGGCCCTCGCGATCCCGGACACGTTCCCCACGTCGCTCGGTCTCGGGAACGTCGTGAGCCCGCTGCGGCTGCGGGGGATGTCCGGCATGCTCACCCGGGCCAAGCGGCAGATCCGCGAGCAGCTCGACGCATCCTGACACACGCACTGTATGGAGTTGCGACAAGATGCATAGATTTGTAAGGTGTCGCGCATGTCCTTCTCTGTAGCCATCGCGGGAGCGAGCGGGTACGCCGGCGGCGAGGTGCTGCGGCTGCTTACCGCGCACCCCGAGCTCGAGATCGGTGCCCTCACGGCCCACTCGAACGCCGGCCAGCCCCTCGGCCAGATCCACCCGCACCTCGTGTCGCTCGCGGGGCGCGTGCTCGAGCCCACCACGGCCGAGAGCCTCGCGGGTCACGACGTCGTGGTCCTCGCGCTCCCGCACGGGGCATCGGGCGAGATCGCGGCGCAGCTCGGCCCAGAGACCGTCGTCGTCGACCTCGGTGCGGACCACCGCCTGAGCGACGCCGCCGCGTGGGAGCAGTTCTACGGGTCCGCTCACGCCGGGACGTGGCCCTACGGCATGCCCGAGCTCCTCCACGCGGGGGAGACCCGGCCCGCGGCCCAGCGCGCTGCGCTCGCGGGCACCAAGCGCATCGCCGTCCCGGGGTGCAACGTCACCGCGGTGACGCTCGCCCTCCAGCCGGGCGTCGCGGCGGGCGTCGTGAACCCGAGCGACGTCGTGGCCAACCTCGCCGTCGGGTACTCGGGCGCTGGCAAGTCCCTCAAGCCGCACCTGCTCGCGAGCGAGGGGCTCGGCCAGGCCCAGCCGTACGCCGTCGGCGGCACGCACCGGCACATCCCGGAGATCGAGCAGAACCTCGCCGTCGCGGGGGCCGCCAGTGCGCGGCTCTCCTTCACCCCCGTCCTCGTACCCATGTCGCGGGGCATCCTCGCCACGGTCACGGCGCCGCTCGCGGAGGGCGCGACGGCCACGACGGTCCGTGAGGCGTGGGCGCACGCGTACGACGGCGAGCACTTCGTGCACCTCCTCCCCGAGGGCCAGTGGCCCACCACGGCCGCGACGACCGGCGCCAACACGGCCCTCGTCCAGGTGGCGGTCGACGAGCGCGCCGGGCGGGTCGTCGCGATCTGCGCGATCGACAACCTCGTCAAGGGCACCGCGGGTGCCGCGCTGCAGTCCCTCAACGTCGCGCTCGGCCTGCCCGAGCCGCTCGGTCTGCCCCTCGAAGGAGTCGCCCCGTGACGCAGCAGCAGTCCGCCGGGGTCACCGAGGCCGCGGGATTCCGCGCGAGCGGTGTCACCGCGGGCCTCAAGGCCTCGGGCAAGCCCGACCTCGCCCTCGTCGTCAACGACGGCCCGCTCCAGGTGGGTGCCGCCGTGTTCACCACCAACCGCGTGGTGGGCGCACCCGTCCTGTGGTCGCGCCAGGTGCTCACGGACGGTGTCGTGTCCGCCGTCGTCCTCAACTCGGGTGGCGCGAACGTCGCGACGGGACCCGAGGGCTTCCTCGACTCGCACCGCACCGCGGAGAAGGTCGCGGACGCCCTCGAGATCTCCTCCGGAGACGTCGTCGTCTGCTCGACCGGGCTGATCGGGGTGCGCCTCGCGAGCGAGAAGCTCTTCGCGGGGATCGGTCCCGCCGTCGAGAGCCTCACGGCCGACGGCGGACCGGACGCGGCCCAGGCCATCATGACCACCGACTCCGTGCCCAAGACGGCGCACGTCACGGTGACGGGACCGGACGGCACCGCGTGGACGGTGGGAGGCATGGCGAAGGGCGCGGGCATGCTCGCCCCGGCGCTCGCCACGATGCTCTCGGTCATCACCACGGACGCCGTCGTCGACGCCGCGCGGGCGGACGCCGCCCTGCGCGCCGCGACCCGTGCGACCTTCGACCGGATCGACTCGGACGGCTGCATGTCCACGTCGGACACCGTGACCCTCCTCGCCTCCGGCGCGAGCGGCCTCACACCCGAGCCCGGTGCGTTCGAGGAGGCCGTGCGGGCCGTGTGCGCGGACCTCGCGCGCCAGCTCGTCGCGGACGCCGAGGGCGCGAGCCACGACATCGCCGTGCGGGTCGTGGGCGCGAGCAGCGAGGACGCCGCCGTGGCCGTCGCTCGGGCCGTGACGCGCTCGAACCTCTTCAAGGCCGCGATCTTCGGCAACGACCCCAACTGGGGTCGCATCATCGCTCAGGTCGGCACCGTCCCCGAGGACGTCGCACCCTTCGACGCAGAGAACCTCGACGTGACGATCAACGGCGTCCAGGTGTGCCGGGCGAGCGGGCTCGGCGAAGACCCCACGCTCCTCGACCTCGCCGCGACGCGCGAGGTGCACATCGAGATCGACCTGCACGCGGGCGGCGCCGAGGCGACCGTCTGGACCAACGACCTCACCCACGCCTATGTCCACGAGAACAGCGCCTACTCCACATGAGCGAACCGATCACGTACACGCGCCCCACGCCCGTCGTCTCGAGCGGGCTCGCGAGCGAGCTCACGCCGCACGACAAGGCGAGCGTCCTCATCGAGGCGCTCCCGTGGCTCAAGCGCTTCCAGGGAGCGCTCTTCGTCGTCAAGTACGGCGGCAACGCCATGGTGGACGAGGGCCTCAAGCGGGCGTTCGCCGAGGACATGGTGCTGCTACGGCAGGTGGGCCTCAAGCCCGTCGTCGTGCACGGCGGTGGCCCTCAGATCACGGACATGCTCGGCAAGCTCGGCATCGCGAGCGAGTTCCGCGGTGGCTTCCGGGTCACCACGCCCGAGGCGATGGACGTGGTCCGCATGGTCCTCACGGGCAAGGTCTCGCGCGAGCTCGTGGGCCTGCTCAACGAGCACGGCCCCCTCGCCGTGGGCCTGTCCGGGGAGGACGGCGGGCTCCTGCAGGCCGAGCAGCGCCGTCCGCTCGTGGACGGAGAGCCGGCCGACGTCGGCCTCGTGGGGGACGTCGTCGCCGTCGACCCCTCCGCGGTGCAGGACCTGCTCGACGCGGGACGCATCCCCGTCGTCTCGACCATCGCCCCGGACATCGCAGACCCCACGCGGGTCCTCAACGTCAACGCGGACACCGCCGCCGCGGCGCTCGCGGTGGCGCTAGGCGCGAAGAAGCTCGTGGTCCTCACGGACGTCGAGGGCCTGTACACGCGCTGGCCGGACAAGGACTCGCTCGTGCGCCAGATCCACACGTCGGCGCTCGCGGACCTGCTGCCGACCCTCGAGTCGGGGATGGTCCCGAAGATGGAGGCGTGCCTGCGGGCCGTCGCGGGCGGGGTCGCCCAGGCGCACGTCGTCGACGGCCGCGTCGCGCACTCCGTGCTCATGGAGGTCTTCACCGAGAAGGGCGTCGGCACCATGGTGGTGCCCGACGGCACTCCGCTGCCGGGGGAGGGCACGCCGTGAGCGACCACCTGCCCTGGGTCCCCACGGGCGACGGTGCCTCCGAGGTCACCGCGCAGCGCTGGCAAGAGCGGTACGCGCGCTCGCTCGCGGACACGTTCGGACCGCCGCAGCGCATCCTCGTGCGCGGCGAGGGCGCGTACGTGTGGGACGCGGACGGCAAGCGCTACCTCGACCTCCTCGCGGGGATCGCGGTGAATGCGCTCGGTCACGCCCACCCGGCCCTGACGTCGATGATCACGGCCCAGATGGGGCTGCTCGGGCACGTGTCGAACTTCTTCGGCACGGCGCCGCAGATCTCCCTCGCGGAGTCGCTCCTCGAGACGGTCGCCGCGCCGGAGGGCTCGCGGGTGTTCTTCACGAACTCCGGCACGGAGGCCAACGAAGCCGCGTTCAAGCTCGTGCGCCTGCACGGTGGCAAGGCGCGCCCGCGGGTCCTCGCGCTCGAGGGCGCCTTCCACGGTCGCTCGATGGGCGCCCTCGCGCTCACGCACAAGGCCGCCTACCGCGAGCCCTTCGAGCCGCTGCCTGGTGGTGTCGAGTTCCTCCCCTTCGGGGACGTCGCAGCCCTCGAGCAGGCGTTCGCCGACGGCGGGGAGCGGGTGGCCGGGATCTTCGTCGAACCCATCCAGGGCGAGGCTGGCGTCCGGCCCCTCCCGCCGGGCTACCTCGCACGGGCCCGCGAGCTCACGGCCGCGCACGGGGCGCTCCTCGTGGTGGACGAGGTCCAGACCGGCGTGGGACGCACGGGCACGTGGCTCGCGATCGAGCACGAGCACCTCGGCGGGGGAGTCACGCCTGACGTCGTGACGCTCGCGAAGGGCCTCGGCGGGGGCTTCCCGATCGGCGCGATGCTCGCTCTCGGCACCGCCGGTGCGGTGCTCGGCCGCGGTCAGCACGGCTCGACCTTCGGCGGCAACCCCGTCGCGGCCATGGCGGCCCTCACCACGATGGGCGTGATCGCGCGCGACTCGCTGCTCGAGCACGTGCGGGACCTCGGGGCGCGCTGGCGCGCGGACCTCGTGGCGTGCGGCAACCCGCTCGTGGGTTCCGTGCGCGGCGAGGGGCTGCTGATCGCCGTCGGCCTCACGCGTGACGTCGCCCCCGCGGTGCAGAGCGCCGCCCTCGAGGCGGGGTTCATCGTCAACGCCGTGGCGCCGGCCACGATCCGGCTCGCCCCGCCCCTC
>JAAYZM010000404.1 GCA_012514835.1 Actinomycetales bacterium | reverse complement strand
TCGGGCTCGGCGTGCTGCCGTACTTCCCGCTCGCGAACGGGCTGCTCACGGGCAAGTACTCGGGCGGCGCGCGGCCCGCGGACGGGCGCCTGGTCCACTCCAAGCCGCACGAGCTCGAGCGCGCGCCGTGGGAGAAGGTCGAGCGGCTCGAGGCGTTCTGCGCCGCGCGCGGCATCTCCATGGTGGCGCTCGCGATCGGCTGGCTGCTCGCGCAGGAGCCCGTGACGAGTGTCATCGCGGGTGCGACGCGGCCCGCGCAGATCGCGTCGAACGCCGAGGCCGCCCGGTGGACGCCCACGGCCGAGGATCTCGCCGAGCTCGACGAGATCTCCCCGCCCCCCGGCAAGGTCGCCCTCTTCTAGACCTTCGCGAGGACCTCGCCGTGGAGGATGGCGAACCAGCCGTCCTCCGCGGCGGCCCACTCGCGCCACGCGTCGGCGAGGTGCTCGAGGCCCACGTCGTCCGCGAGGCGGTGGCCGAGGGCCTGCTTGGCGAAGTTCGACTTCGTGGCGCGGTCCGCCCACAGCTCGCCCCACCACGTGCGGTCCTCGGGCGTCGAGTAGCACCACACGCCCGCGCTCGGGAGCACGCCCGCGGGGTCGAAGCCCGCCTCGAGCACCCAGGACAGCAGCTTGCGGCCCGCGTCGGCGTCGTTAGAGTTCGCCTCCGCGACCTCGTGGTACAGCGCGATCCAGTCGTCGAGACCCTCGACGCGCGGGAACCACGTCATCGCGGCGTAGTCGGCGTCGCGGACCGCGACGTAGCCGCCGGGCTTGGCGACGCGGCGCATCTCGCGCAGCGCGGCGATCGGGTCGGTGAGGTGCTGGAGCACCTGGTGGGCGTACACGACATCGAACGAGTCGTCCGGGAACGGCAGCGCATACGCGTCACCCTCGACGAACTCGACGTTCTTCTTCCCGGCCGCGGCCTCGCGCGCCGCGGCGAGCACGGTGGGGGCACGGTCCACACCCACCGCACGCGCGACCCGTGAGGCGAGATCGATCGTCACGGTGCCCGGCCCGCACCCGACGTCGAGCAGGCTCATGCCCGGCTCGAGGACGGGCAGCAGGAAGCTCGCGGAGTTCTCCGCGGTGCGCCAGCGGTGCGAGCGCAGCACCGACTCGTGGTGGCCGTGGATGTAGGCGTCGATCGTCATTCGGGAGACTCTAGGAGGGTGCCCGGAGCGTGTCTACGCACTGAGACGCGAATCCCGCATGGTGGACCCGCTGCGTGGGCGAGGGCATAGGATCGACCAGGACCCCGAGCTGGACTTGGCATCGGTGTCGATCCCCGAGGTGAGGACGACGGTCCCCCGGCGGTGCGCCGCCGAGAATCCGTGCCGTCCGGCGCGCCCAGCCACGCTCGCGCGCCCCGCCTCGAGGAGTCCCATGCGCCACCGCGCAGCCCGTCCGGTCGCGATCGCGCGCACCGTCGCAGCGTCCGCCGTCGTCGTCGTGTCCCTTGCCGCGTGCGCGGCCTCGCCCGGAGCTGCGTCAGGGCCGACGACGGCGCTCCCTGCCGACTCCGCCTCCCCCGCGACCGAGTCCCCCGCGACCGAGAACGCGTACCCCCTGACCGTGACCAACTGCGGCATCGAGGTCACGGTCCTCGCCGCGCCGGAACGCATCGTCACGATCAAGTCCTCCACCACGGAGCTCGCGCTCGCGCTCGGGCTCGCGGACCGCATGGTCGGGGCGGCGTTCCTCGACGGGCCGCTCGCCGACGAGGTCGCGGCCGCGGGCGCGGACGTGCCCGTGATCAGCGACGCCCTGCCCAACGCCGAGGCCGTGCTCGAGCTCGCGCCCGACCTCGTGTTCGCTGGCTGGGAGTCCAACCTCACGGCCGAGGGCGCGGGCGAGCGCGACGTGCTCGCGGGCCTCGACATCGCGAGCTATGTGCCACCGGCCGCGTGCCGCGAGTCCGGCCCGCCGCCCGTGATGAGCTTCGACGTGCTGTTCGAGCAGATCGCCGAGACGGGTGACGTGCTCGGCGCGCCCGAGGCCGCCGCGGAGCTCGTCGCGAAGCAGCGCACCCGGCTCGAGGCCGTGGTCCCCGACACCCGGGAGCTCGACGCCCTCTGGTACTCCTCCGGATCGCAGACCCCGTACGTGGGCGCGGGCACGGGCGTGCCGCAGATGATCCTCGAGGCGGCGGGCCTGTCCAACATCGCGGCCGACGTGGCCGACTCGTGGACCTCGATCTCGTGGGAAGAGGTCGTGGCGCGCGACCCGGACGTCATCGTGCTCGTCGACTCGGCGTGGAACACGGCCGAGAACAAGAAGCAGGTGCTCGCCGAGAACCCCGCGACGAGCGCGCTCGACGCCGTGCGCGAGGGGCGCTACCTCGTGGTGCCGTTCCCCGCGACCGAGGCGGGCGTGCGCAACGTCGCGGCCGTCGAGTCGCTCGTGGCCCAGCTCACCGAGCTCGCCCTCGACTAAGGACGGGAATGACGACGACGGCGGAAGGCGCCACCCGGCGCGCGCGAGTACCCCTCGCGGTCGCGCTCGCCGGGCTGTTCGTGCTGCTCGTCGTCAGCGTCGTCGTGGCCGTGACGTTCGGGCCCGCGGACGTGAGCACCGCGGAGGCCTTCGCGAGCATCACCCACCACCTCGGGCTGCCCGTCGACGCGCCGGACCGGCTCACGGACGCGATCGTGTGGGAGCTGCGCACGCCGCGGACCCTCACGGCCGCCGTGGTGGGGGCCGGGCTCGGGCTCGCGGGCGCCGTGATGCAGTCCCTCACGCGCAACCCTCTCGCGGACCCGTACCTCCTGGGGCTTTCCTCCGGGGCTTCGCTCGGAGCGGTGGCCGTGCTCGTGCTCGGGCTCGCGGTCGCGCTGCCCGCCGCCGCATTCGTCGGGGCGCTCGGCGCGCTCGCGCTGTCGCTCGCGATCGCCCGGGCCGCCGGATCGCTCACCCCCACGCGCATGGTGCTCGCGGGGCTCGCCGTGTCGCAGCTGTGCGCCGCCGCGACGTCGGTGGTCATCTTCTGGACGGCCACAGGTGACTCCTACCGCGAGATCGTCACGTGGCTGCTCGGCTCGGTCGCCGGGGCGGACTGGGGCTCGGTGGGGCTCGCGGCCGTGGCGCTCGTCGTCGTCGGCCTCGTCCTCCTCGCCTCCGCCCCCACCCTCGACGCGTTCGCGTTCGGTGACACCGCGGCCGCGTCGCTCGGGGTGCACGTCGAGCGGACGCGATGGCTGCTGCTCGCCGCCGTCGCGCTGCTCACGGGGGCGATGGTGGCCGTCTCGGGGGCGATCGGGTTCGTGGGGCTCGTGCTGCCCCACGGCGTGCGTCTCGTGCTCGGCGCGCCGCACCGGCGGCTGCTGCCCGCCGTCGCGCTCACCGGTGCCGTGTTCCTCGTATGGGCGGACACGCTCGCGCGCACCGTGTTTGATCCACGCGAGCTGCCCGTGGGCGTGGTGACCGCGCTCGTGGGTGTGCCCGTGTTCGTGATCCTGCTGCGGAGGAGGGGATCGTGGAGCTGAGCGCGCGGGACGTGACGTGGGGCGCTGGCGGGCTGATCATCGTGGACGGAGTCTCGTTCGCCGTGCCCGAGGGATGCGTCACGGGGCTGCTCGGGCCCAACGGGGCCGGCAAGTCCTCGCTGCTGCGGCTACTCGCGGGGGTCGCGGCGCCCGACGGCGGGGTCGTGCTGGCCGACGGCGCGGACCTGCACGGGCTGCCCCGGCGCGAGCGCGCCCGCCGGCTCGCGCTGCTCGAGCAAGAGACCCACCCGTCCGTGCCCCTCACGGTGCTCGACGTCGTGCTCCTGGGCCGGATCCCGCACCGGTCCGGGTGGGGGCTGCCGCGGGCCGGCGAGGAGGCGCACGACGGCGAGCTCGCCGAGCGGTGCCTCGCCACGGTGGGGCTCTCCGGCTTCGAGGGGCGCGAGTTCGCCACGCTGTCCGGCGGGGAGCGTCAGCGCGTCCAGGTGGCCCGGGCACTCGCGCAAGAGCCACGCCTGCTGCTGCTCGACGAGCCGACCAACCACCTCGACGTCGCCGCCCAGCTCTCGCTGCTGTCCCTCGTGCGATCGCTCAGGCTCACCACGGTCGCCGCGCTGCACGACCTCAACCTCGCCGCGAGCTGGTGCGACCACGTGGTGGTGCTCGACGCCGGGCGCGTGGTCGCGGACGGTGCCCCGCGCGACGTCCTCACCCCCGAGCTGATCGCCGACGTGTACGGCGTGCGCGCCCACGTGCTCGACCACCCCGGCACGGGCCGCCCCCTCATCGCCTTCGACCCGGCGTAGCCCCACCCCCACGGGCCGGGTGGGTGTGGGCGAGGCCTGCCTACCTCTCCGGTCTGGCGCGTCGTCACGGCAACTGTGACGGGAGTGACTGATGGGGCAGACGTGACACCTCACAGGTCCACTTCTGCCCCACCAGTCACACTTGCCGTGACGACGCGCCATCATGGGACCACCCGCGACAAGACGGGCGCATCGAGGAAGGCCGCAGTGGACGAGGTACGGCTGAGCAAGGACGGCAGCGTCCACGTGACCGACGAGCGCATCGCGACGATCACCCACATGGTCGCGGCGTGCTTCGCGTTCGTGGGCACGGGGCTGCTCGTCTCGCAGGCTGCCGTCCAGGGCGACCCGTGGAAGATCGTGGGCCTGAGCATCTTCGGGCTCGGGGCCATCACGCTGTTCAGCGCGAGCGCCCTGCACCACGGGATCGACGGGAGCCCGCGCACCAACCAGGTGCTGCGCACCCTCGACTACGCCGCGGTGTTCGGGTTGATTGCGGGGACCATGACGCCACTGGTGCTCGTGCTGTTCCGCAACACGTTCGGGTGGACCGTGCTCGGAGCCGTGTGGGCCATCGCGATCGCGGGGATCGTGGTGCGCTCGGTGTTCCCCGGGCTGCCCAAGTACGTGACGAGCACGTTGTACATCGCGCTCGGCTGGATGCCCGTGCTCCTGCTCGCGTCAGGCGTCGCGCTACCTTTCGGTGCCTATGCGCTGCTCGCGGCGGGCGGGCTTGCCTACTCCGTGGGCTTCGTCGTGTTCGTGGCTGAGCAACCCAACCCACTACCGGGCATCTTCGGCTTTCACGAGATCTGGCACGTCCTCGTGGTCATCGCGGCCGTGCTGCACTACCTGCTCATGTACTGGTACGTGCTGCCCGCCTGAGCCCTCAGGGGGTCTCGGTGACGCTCGTCCCGGGGCCGTCGACGTGCGTGTCAAGACCGCTCGCGACGCCAACACCCACGGTGATCGCCAAGAGGATCAGGAGCACGATCACCGCAGGCGGCACCCGGCGACGACTCACTACCGCCCTCCGCTCTCGTGCCCTCAGCGACCCTCGGCCCGGCCTTGATCGTAGGCCTCGGCGGTCCCGAGCGAGAACAGATCGGTCTCGGGCCCGCGCTGGAGCGCTCGAGCCCCGGGGCCGTCACCTTCCGTCACGTGGCGCGACAGGCCGCGGACGACGGCGACCGGCCGGCCGGCCGTCTTCCCACGGACCAGCTCGGAGGCCGCCGCGACCTCGTCCGCCACCGCGGTGACCGTGACGTTGAGCTCGCGTCCGTGGGAGTCGAGGCCCCCGCGCAGGTCGTCAAGCACGTCGAGCCCCGCGGCCCCGATCGCGATGTCCACAAGTCCCTCGCGCCACGCCCGCCCCGCCGTGTCCGTGACGACGACGGCGAGCCGGCTCACCCCGAGCGCGTCCTGCAGCCCGGCACGCAGCCGCCGTGCCGAGTCGTCCGGGTTCTCAGGCAGCAGCAGCACGGTCCCCTCGGGGGTGTTGCTCGCGTCGACGCCCGCCGCGGCCATGACGAGACCCTGACGGTTCTCCACGATGCGCAGCGTTCCCCGCGCGGCGACGAGCCGCACGGTCTCGGCATCGATCGCCGCCTCGCGCGAGTCCGCAGCCATGACGCGCCCCTCGGCCTTGGACACGATCTTCGAGGTCACGACGACGACGTCGCCCTCCTGGACCGGCGTCGTCCCAGACGCACCCAGCGCGCGGGCGATCAGCGCGACGAGATCGTCACCCGGAGCGACTTCCCCGATCCCGCCGGGCGCCCAGATGCGCAGGGACACCTCGGTCTCCTCGTGGGCGACCCTGGGGTCCCCCTCGCGAGGTCCGGCGTCCGAGGCGCCGTCGTCGGCCCCGCCCGTGCCCCCGCTCAACGCGAGAGCTGGGGGAGCACGTCGCGGGCGAACACGTCGATCCACTCGCGCTGGTTGCGGCCCACGTTGTGCAGGTAGATGCGGTCGAAGCCGAGGTCCACGAAGCGCTGGATGTAGGCGCGGTGCTCGTCGGGATCGGAAGAGATGACCATGCGGCCCTCGAAGTCCTCGGGGCGCACGAGCTTGGCCATCTGCTCGAGCTCGAACGGGGAGCGGATGTCACCCTTGGGGAACTTCATGCCCCCGTTGGGCCACTCGACCATCGCGTTGCGCAGGGCTTCCTCATCCGTAGGCGCCCAGGACATGTGCAGCTGGAGGACCTTAGGCATCGTGTCCGGGTCCTTGCCCGCCTCGCGCGCGCCTTCGGCGAACTTGGCGAACAGCCCCTCGATCTTCTCCAGCGGCGCCCCCACCGTGATGAGCCCGTCCACGTTGCGCCCGGCCCGCTTGGCCGTCACGGGCCCGGCCGTGGCCACGAGGATCTCCGGGGCCTCCTGCGGCATGGTCCACAGCCGCGAGGACTCGAGCTTGAAGAACTGCCCCGAGTGCTTGACGTCCCGCCCGGCCTGCGAGGCGCTGAACAGCTTCTTGATGATGTCGATCGCCTCGAACATGCGGTTGATGCGCTCGGGCGCCTCGGGCCAGTACCCCGCCACGACGTGCTCGTTGAGCGCCTCCCCCGAACCCAGGCCCAGCCAGTGCCGCCCCGGGTACATGTGCGCGAGCGTCGCGCTCGCCTGGGCGACCATCGCGGGATGCCACCGGAAGGACGGGCACGTCACGCCCGGCCCCAGGTCACCCCGCGTGCGCTCCCCGATCGCGGTCAGCACGTTCCACACGAACGGCGACTGCCCTTGCGCCGGAACCCACGGCTGGAAGTGGTCCGCGGCCATGACGCCGCTGAACCCCTTCGACTCCGCGTACTCGCTCAGCTCGACCGACTCCATCGGCCCGAACTGCTCGAGCATCGCCGCAAAACCGATCGTCAGCCCGCTCATGAATCCTCCGTCGACTCGCCTGCGTTCGAGCCTAACCGTCAGGCGAGCGTGCCGAGCGCCTCGTCGAGGAGGGCCAGCCCACGGCGGGCGTCGTCGTCGGTGATGATGCACGGCGGGACCACGTGGACACGGTTCTCAGCCACGAACGGCAGGAGCCCGCGCTCGAGGCACGCGGCCTTGACCTGGCCCATCCCGGCCGCGCCGAGGGGTTCGCGCGTGACCGGGTCTGCGACGAGCTCGACGGCCCAGAACACCCCCAGGCCACGGACCTCGCCGACGACGGCGTGCCGCTCGGCGAGCTCGCGCAGCCCCGGCCCGAGCACCTCGACGCCGATCCGCCGAGCGTTGTCGACGATCCCCTCGTCCGCCATGGCCGTGAGCGCGGCGACGATCGAGCCCGCGGCGAGCGGGTGGCCGGAGTAGGTGAGGCCCCCGGGGAACACGCGCTCGTCGAAGAACGACGCGATCTCCTCGGAGATGATCACGCCGCCCACGGGCACGTACCCGGAGTTGACGCCCTTCGCGAAGGTGATGAGGTCGGGCCGCACGTCGAAGCCGTCGAGGGCGAGCCACTCGCCCGTGCGCCCGAACCCGGCCATGACCTCGTCGAGGATCAGCAGCACGCCGTGCCGGTCGCAGATCTCGCGCACGCCGGGCAGGTACCCGGGCGGGGGCACGAGGATCCCCGCGGTGCCCGGCACCGTCTCGAGCAGGACGGCCGCGACGGTCTGCGCGCCCTCCGAGACGATGACGCGCTCGAGGTGGCGCAGCGCGCGCTCGCACTCTTCCTCGGGCGTCGTGGCGTGGAACTCCGAGCGGTACAGGTACGGAGTGAAGGCGTGCACGTGCCCGCGCGCGAACTCGTTGGGCATGCGCCGCCAGTCCCCCGTCGCCACGACGGCCGCGCCCGTGTTGCCGTGGTACGAGCGGTAGGAGGAGACGACCTTGTCCCGGCCCGTGACGAGGCGCGCCATGCGGATCGCGTTCTCGACGGCGTCCGCCCCGCCGTTGGTGAAGAACACCTTGTCCATGCCCTCCGGGGCGCGGGCCGCGATGAGCTGCGCGGCCCGCCCGCGAGCGAGGTTCGCGTGCGAAGGAGCGACCGTGGCGAGGGTGCGGGCCTGCTCCACGATGCCTTCGACGACGGCGGGATGCTGGTGCCCGATGTTCGTGTTGACCATCTGCGAGGAGAAGTCGAGGTAGCGCTTCCCGTCGTCGTCCCACAGCTCGCAACCCTGTCCGCCGGCGATCGTCAGGGGCTTCAGGGAACCCTGCGCGGACCACGAGTGGAACACGTGAGCACGGTCCAGCTCGAGGGCGCTCAGGGTGTCATCGGACGGTGTCATGGCTCCTCCTCGAGCACTTCGTAGAGCACGACGGCGGGCTCTGGCGCGAGCCTAGTCCGGCCCCCGTGCCCGCACCGGTGGAAAGGATGCGCGACCCGCTCCGGGGTTCTGGGAGAATCGACCACCATGAGCGAGAACACCCTCACCCCGGCCACGACCCCTGCGACGTCCCCGGGCGCCGGCGTCGTACCGGACAAGGTCTCCCTCGACGGCCTCGAGCAGCGCTGGGACGCCGCGTGGAAGTCCGCGGGCACGTACGGGTTCGACCGCAGCGCCACGCGCGAGCAGGTCTTCTCGATCGACACTCCCCCGCCCACCGTCTCCGGGTCGCTGCACGTGGGGCACGTGTTCTCCTACACGCACACGGACGTCGTGGCGCGCTACCAGCGCATGCAGGGCAAGAAGGTCTTCTACCCGATGGG
>JAAYZM010000403.1 GCA_012514835.1 Actinomycetales bacterium | reverse complement strand
CGCGGAGCCTGCACCGGGGTCCGCGGGTGGTTCCGTCGTGGGGTCGGGCGTGGGCGTCGGCTCCGGGGTGGGGTCCGGCGTCGGGGTCGGCTCGGGCGACTTCGTGTCCGACGGCGAGGGCGACGGCTTGGGCTTCTTCGTCTTGCTCGGCGACGGCGACGGCTTGGGCTTCTTGGGCTTCTTCGTCTTCGTCGGTGACGGCGACGGCGAGGCCGTGGGCTGCGGGTCGGGGCCGCGCAGGTCGAGCCCGCGGGCGATCTTCGCGTTCGCGTCCCGGTCCGTGATCACGGCCGACTCGACGTCCACGAACGCCGGGTCGCCGATCTCGTTCTTCATGGTCCGCAACGAGCGGCGCAGCGCCGTGGACATGAGGTTCACGTACTCCGCGGAGCCCGCCTTCGTCTTCGTGACGTCGAGGGCCTCGATCATCTGGAGCAGCTGGATGAAGCCGGGGCCCGGGAGCGCGGGCGTCGCGCCCAGCACGGTGTACCCGGCCCACTCCCCGCGCGGCGGCGCGCTGACCTGGACGGCGTAGGACCCGAGCGAGGCCGCGTCGAGCGACTTGTGCGCCTTGCTGATGCTCTTCCCGACCTTGCCGCGGTAGAACGCCTCGGCGCCGCCGGCCGCGACGCGCTCGAGAGAGCGCGCGAGGTCCTCCTGGACCAGCAGGTCACCCTTCGCGAGCGGCGTGCCGCCCGGGCGGAAGTGCTCGACGCCGCGCGTGGCCCGGGTGCCGTTGGTGCCGCGCAGCTGGTTGTGCAGCATCTCGCTCACCTCGACCCCGTCGCGCGCGAGCTCGATCGCGGGCTCCACGAGGCGCTCCCACGGGAGCGTGCCGTACTCCTGGTGCAGGTGCCACAGGCCCGCGACGAACCCGGGCACGCCCGTGAAGTCCGCGGGGACGCCCGAGGCAGGGACCACGTCGCGGTAGTCGACGTTCACGGCGTCCATCCCGGGCGCCACGAGGATCGCGGAGCCGCCGCCGCCGAGGCCCGAGCCGAACGGCTCGCCCACCGTCACGGCGAAGGCCGCGGCGATCGCGGCGTCGACGGCGTTGCCGCCCTCCTCGAGCACGGCCACGCCCGCGGCGGTCGCGGTGGGGTGACCGGCGTTCACGGCCCCGGCGTCGAGCACGACCTCGACCGTGGGCGAGGGGCTCGGTGACGGGCTCGGGGCGGGCGGGGTGGTCCGGTCGAACGTGGGCGTGACCGTGACCTCTTGCGGCACCGTGGGCGTGCCGGGGCTGCACGCGGCGAGCACGAGGGTCGCCGCCGCGAGCGCCGCGACCGCCCCGTGCACCCGCCCCCGGGCACCGTCGTGGCGCGTCGAACCGCTCGTCATCCGCTCGTCCCCTCGAGTTCGTCAGCCGTTTCCGCGTCCCATGGTGACACGAACCGGCGGACGGCCCCAGGTCGAGGAGACGAACGAGGGCCGACGACGGCCTCCCGGGCGGCCCCGCGACAGGGAGGTCCGGTCTACAGGTCGATCCCCTCGAGGAGCTCCGTGACGAGTGCCGCGACGGGCGAGCGCTCGGACCTCGTGAGCGTCATGTGGGCGAACAACGGGTGGCCCTTGAGCGCCTCGATCACCGCGGCCACGCCGTCGTGCCGCCCCACGCGCAGGTTGTCACGCTGGGCCACGTCGTGCGTGAGGACCACGCGTGAGGACTGGCCTATCCGCGAGAGCACGGTGAGGAGCACGTTGCGCTCGAGCGACTGGGCCTCGTCCACGATCACGAACGCGTCGTGCAGCGAGCGCCCGCGGATGTGCGTGAGGGGCAGCACCTCGAGCAGGTCGCGGTCCATGACCTCCTCGACCACTTCCTTGCTGACGAGCGCCCCGAGCGTGTCGAACACGGCCTGCGCCCACGGGTTCATCTTCTCGGACTCGGAACCGGGCAGGTAGCCGAGCTCTTGCCCGCCGACGGCGTACAGCGGGCGGAACACCATGACCTTGCGATGCGCGCGCCGCTCGAGCACGGCCTCGAGACCCGCGCACAGCGCGAGCGCGGACTTCCCGGTGCCCGCGCGGCCGCCGAGCGAGACGATCCCGATCTCCTCGTCGAGCAGCAGGTCGATCGCGATGCGCTGCTCGGCGCTGCGCCCGTGCACCCCGAACACGTCCTGGTCCCCGCGCACGAGCCGCACGCGCTTGTCATACGTGACCCGCCCGAGGGCCGAGCCGCGACCGGAGTGCAGCACGAGTCCCGTGTGGCACGGCAGGTCCGCACCTTGCGCCGTGGGCAGGTCCGCGAGCTCGAGGCTCTCGGTCTCCCAGAGCTGGGCCATCTGCGCCTCGTCGAGGTCGAGGGTGTCGAGGCCAGTCCAGCCCGAGTCCACGGCGAGCTCGGCACGGTACTCCTCGGCGCACAGGCCGAGCGCCGAGGCCTTGACGCGCATCGGCAGGTCCTTCGACACGATCACCACGTCGCAGCCCTCGGCCGCGAGGTTGGCCGCGACGGCAAGGATGCGCGTGTCGTTGTCGCCCAGCCGGAACCCGGCCGGGAGCACCGCAGGGTCGGAGTGGTTGAGCTCGACGCGCAGCGTCCCGCCGTCGTCCCCCACGGGCAGGGGCACGTCGAGGCGACCGTGCTCCACGCGCAGGTCGTCGAGCAGGCGCAGGGCGGAGCGTGCGAAGTAGCCGAGCTCGGCGTGGTGGCGCTTGGCCTCGAGCTCGGTGACCACCACCACGGGAAGCACCACGTCGTGCTCCGCGAAGCGCTTGATCGCGTGCGGGTCGCTCAGGAGCACCGAGGTGTCGAGCACGTACGTGAGGCGTTCCGCCTGGGGGGCGCCGTCGTCGGCGGTGCTGGTGCGTGGCGCGCTGCCTGGTCCCTTCGCGGCGTCGGAGCGGGTGGTGGTCCGGGTTCCTGCGCTAC
Organism: Actinomycetales bacterium; assembly: GCA_012514835.1. Lineage (GTDB taxonomy): Bacteria > Actinomycetota > Actinomycetes > Actinomycetales > Cellulomonadaceae > JAAYZM01. The sequence goes on along the minus strand of JAAYZM010000403.1, from coordinate 2,807 downwards.
GAGACAAGGTGTCCTCCCCAGGGGGCAACAGGCGTTGCCCGTTACCCCGCGACGCTACGCCCGGCCCTCGCGGGGTCCGACACGACACGCGGCCCGGCGGCGAGAGTTCACCTGACCGTCATCCGGCGCCCGTCACCCGTCACCGGCCGAGGCGGCGCTCCCGCGCGGCGTACGAGCGCAGGGCGCGCAAGAAGTCGACGCGGCGGAAGTCCGGCCAGTACGCGTCGCAGAAGTAGAACTCGGAGTGCACGGACTGCCACAGCAGGAAGCCGCCGATCCGCTGCTCGCCCGAGGTGCGGATCACGAGGTCCGGGTCAGGCTGGCCCTGCGTGTACAGGTGGCTCGCGATGTGCTCGACGGTGAGCTCCTCGGCGAGGTCCTCGAGGGGGGTGCCCGCCTCCGCGTGCTCGCGCAGCAGGGCGCGCACGGCGTCGGCGATCTCGTGCCGCCCGCCGTAGCCGACGGCCACGTTGAGCTGCAGCCCGCGCACGTCCTGCGTTGCCTCTTCCGCGGCGCGGAGCGCTTCCGCGACGTCCGCGGGCAGGAGCCGGAGGTCTCCCACGGCCTTGAGGCGCCACCGGCGGGTGCTCGCGAGCTCGCGCACCGAGCCGGTGATGATGTCGAGCAGGTCGGCGACCTCTTCCGGGTCGCGCTGGAGGTTGTCCGTCGAGAGCATCCACAGCGTGACGACCTCGACGCCCACCTCCTCGGACCACTGCAGGAACTCCGAGATGTGGTCTGCCCCGCGGCGGTGCCCCGCGGCGGCGGGCTCCCCGAGCGAGCGCGCCCAGCGCCGGTTGCCGTCCATCATGACGCCCACGTGCCGCGGGACCGCTTCGCGCGAGAGCCCGGCGACGAGCCGGCGCTCGTACAGGCGGTACAGCGGGTGTGGCAGGCGCAACGTCGGTCCTTCACTGCGCGGGGACGGGTCCGGGTCCCAAACTATCGCTCCGGCCGGGGGGACCTGGTGCGCTCGTGTGAACGTTTCGCGCGGGAACGAGTTACCCATCGGTAACCTACGGCAGCGTAGGTTATGCTGGGCGCCGCAGCCGCCGTCGGCCCGCACCCCACCACCCCCGGGAGCCCGCATGACCGCCCACTCCGCGCCCGACCGCGACCCGAGCGCGCCCGCGCGCCTCGCGCACCAGGTGGGCGAGGCCGTGAGCGAGGCCGGCGACCGCGTGGGCGAGGTCGCGGCGGCCATCAAGCCGAAGCTGCGCGGGTGGATCCACGCGGGCGTCGAGCCGTTCGTCATCGCCGCGTCGATCGTGCTCGTGGTGATCGCCCCGCCCGTCGCCCCGCGCGTGGCCGTGTCCGTGTTCGGCCTCAGCGCGATCCTGCTGTTCGGCACGAGCGCCGTCTACCACCGCGGCACGTGGTCACCCCGCGTCGCCGCCGTGCTGCGCCGCCTCGACCACACCAACATCTTCCTCATCATCGCGGGCACCTACACGCCCCTCGCCGTGCTGCTCCTCGACGAGCCCGTGGCCCGGACCCTGCTGATCATCGTGTGGTCCGGCGCGATCGTGGGGCTGCTCATGCGCATCTTCTGGCTCGGTGCACCCCGCTGGCTCTACGTGCCCATCTACCTCGCGCTCGGCTGGGTGGCCGTCGCGTACCTCGGGCCGCTCGGCGCCACGGGCGGGCCCGCCGTCGTGTGGCTCATCATGGCCGGCGGCCTCGCCTACACGGTGGGCGCCGTCATCTACGGCACCAAGCGACCCAACCCGAGCCCCGCATGGTTCGGGTTCCACGAGATCTTCCACGCGCTCACCGTGGTGGGCTACACGTGCCACCTGATCGCGGTGTTCCTGGTCACGGTCGCCGCACGCTGACGCTCTGTTTCCCGCCCGGCGTGCCGAGTCCCGAAGACCTTGTGACGGCTGGCGGCACAAGGTCTTCCGGCTTCCGCGGGGGGCTCGCTAGCGCGGGGTGACTTCGTAGCGGCGCAGAGCTAGGGCCGGGTTGCGCTCGCGCACGGCGCCGACGACGGCGGGGTCCACGGTGACCGTCGCCGTTGCGGGCTCCACGCCCAGCTCCGCACGGACGACGCCTTCGGGGTCGATCACGACGGACCGTCCCGTGCGCGCGGCCCCCGCTTGTCCGACGGCGATCACCCACGCGGTGTTCTCGATCGCGCGCGCCACCGCGAGCGCCCGCCACTGGGCCGCCTTGCCCGGGCCGTCCACCCACGCGGCGGGCACGAGGATCGCCTCCGCGCCCGCGTCGACGAGGCGGCGCGCCGACTCGGGGAAGCGCAGGTCGTAGCACGTGATCACGCCGAAACGGACGCCAGCCACGTCGAGCACGAGAGGCTCGGCCGCGGGGTCGCCGGGAGCCAGGCGGTCTGACTCGCGGTACCCGAACGCGTCATACAGGTGCACCTTCGCGTACGTGCCGCGCAGCTCGCCCGCCGCGTCGATCGCGACCACCACGTTCTGGGCGCGCTCCCCACTCGCGTCCGGGACGATCACCCCGGCGACGACGGCCACGCCGTGGCGCGCCGCGGCCGCACGCAGGCCCGTGACCCAGGGGCCGTCGAGGGGCTCCGCGTGCTCGATCCCGACGCCGCTCGACTCATAGCTGCTCGCGTACTCGGGCAGCACCGCGAGCGCGGCACCCTCTTGCGCGGCCAGCTCGAGGAGTCGCTCGGCCACCGCGAGGTTCGCGGACCGGTCCGCCCCCACGTCGAGCTGGCCCACCGTCACGCGGACGGCGGAGCGCTCCGACGCGGGCGCGGGGCTCACGGGCGCTCGGGCTCGTCAGAACTGTCGGGCTCAGCGGAGGTAGAGGGTTCGGTGGAGGTG
>JAAYZM010000402.1 GCA_012514835.1 Actinomycetales bacterium | reverse complement strand
TGCCCTGGTCGAGGGCTCGGTGGTCCCGCCCGTGGGAGTGGACCCGAGCTCTCTCGCCGTGGACGTGTACGAGGTCTCCCTCGCGGGCATGGGTGACGACCAGGTCATCGCCGACTGGACGCCTGTGGGGAGCGAGCCCGTCGCGGTGAACGGCGCCTTCCACCTGCGCAACCTCGAGCCGGGCCACCACTACTCGGTGGCGGCCACGGCGCCGGGCGTGGTGTCGCTGTACCTGGGTGGGGCTTACGAGCTGAGTGACGCCTCGTGGTTCACGGTGTCCGACGGCGCGGTCATCCTCGACTTCTCCGGCACGGGCGGCGCCGAGGTGCTCGTGACGGACGACGACGGCGCACCGGCACCGAATGCCGAGGTCGAGCTGTTCCGCTGGATCGACGGGGACTGGGACTCGACGGGCTCCCTCGTGTTCACCGACTCCTCGGGGACCGCCGTCGTCCGTGGACTTCCTCCCGGCGTCTACACGGCCCACGTGCAGTCCGACGGAACGTACCCGCAGTACCTCGGCGGAGCGCTGGCGCTCCCCGGCGCGCCGGCGGAGCCCCTCGACGCGGAGCGCATGTTCGCGGTCGCCGCGGGTGCGATCACCGCGGTGCCCGCCGCCCTCGTCGCGACCATCTCGATGTCCGGCCACGCGGAGATCCCGAGCGGTGTGCGCCACGACGACGTGAGCATCCTGCTGCACCGCGTCGCAGGTGCGGGCCAGGACGCACAGTGCACGGCGGTGAGGACGGTGTTCCCCGACGCGTCCGGGAGCTACACCGTGGACGGGCTGGTCCCGGGCGAGACCTACACGCTGCAGTTCGGTGGGATCGGGCTGCCGAGCCAGTTCCTCGGGGGCGCGACGTGGTGCGAGGACGCGGAGACCTTCGTCGCCGTGCCGGGGGCCGTGATCCTCGACCACGTCGTCGCGACGGGGGTCACGGTGTCGGGCCAGGTGCGGGACGTGAGCACGGGAGACCCCGTTCTCGATGCTGTCGAGCTCGAGCTGCTCCGCTGGGACGCGACGGGTGAGTTCTGGGACGTGAGCGCGTCGCAGGTCACGGATGCGGGCACGTACAGCTTCGCGGAGGTCGCGCCGGGCACGTACACCCTTCTCGCGTTCGCGAGCAACGGGCGATACGACCAGTACCTCGGGGCGCAGTCGGTGGAGCCCGAGCCCAGCGACTCCGTCGCGACGTTCGCCGTGGCGAGCGACGGCGACGTCGCGATCGACCTCGAGCTCGAGCCGTACCGCACTCTCACGGGGCGGGTCACGGGCGTCCAGGACCCGACGGCACTCTTCCTCGAGCTGGTCGAGGGGGAGTTCGACGGCGAGGCGCTGAGCAACTGGCACGAGTCCGGGGCCGCCGCCACGCCCGCCGGGGACGGCGACTTTGCGCTCGCGGGCATGATTCCCGGGCGGCGCTATGCGGTGCGAGTGTCCGGGCCAGGCTTCGACCCGATGTTCGTGGGCCCGTCGGGGCCCGTCACGGAAGGCGCGGCGGGCCAGTGGTGGTGGGGCGACATCGACGCCGACGCCGGGGTGGTCGACCTCGCGTCCCTGATCGAGCCGGAACCCGAGCCGG
>JAAYZM010000401.1 GCA_012514835.1 Actinomycetales bacterium | reverse complement strand
TGCCTGTCGAGGGGTGTCGGCGGCAGGTGGTTGGATAGGCGGGTGCTGAAGATCGCAACCGTGAACGTCAATGGGATCCGTGCCGCGTGGCGCAAGGGCATGCCGGCCTGGCTCGAGGAGCGCCAGCCGGACGTCGTGCTGCTGCAAGAGGTGCGCGCTCCTGACGAGCTCATGAGCGACTTCTTCGACACCTCGGTGTGGGACCTCGCGCACCAGGCGAGCGAGTTCAAGGGGCGCGCGGGCGTCGCGATCGCGTCGAAGCTGCCCATGCGCAACATCCGGATCGGGCTGGGCGACGAGGCGGCCGCGAACACGGGCCGCTGGGTCGAGGCGGACCTCGCGCTGCCCGGCGGGGGCGGCCTCACGGTCGCGTCCGTCTACATCCACTCCGGTTCCGTGGGCACGCCCAAGCAGGACGAGAAGTACGCGTTCCTCGAGCTCGCGACGCAGCGGCTCGCCGAGCTGTCCTCCGGGGGCGGGCTCGTGGTGGTGGGCGGCGACTTCAACATCGCCCACCAGAACGTGGACATCAAGAACTGGAAGGGCAACCTCAAGACGGCGGGCTTCCTGCCGGAGGAGCGCGCCTACCTGGACCGCTGGTTCAGCTCGATGGGCTGGACGGACCTGGGGCGGGCCCTCGGTGGGCCCGGACCCGGCCCGTACACCTGGTGGTCGCAGCGCGGCAAGGCGTTCGACACGGACGCGGGCTGGCGCATCGACTACCAGATCGCCTCGCCCGACCTCGCGCGCGGCGCCGTCTCCGCCGAGGTCGACCGCGCCCCCGCGTGGGACCAGCGCTGGAGCGACCACGCCCCCCTGGTCGTCTCCTACAAGCTCTGACCGGGGCCGGGGGCCCGCGGTCAGCTGAGCGCGGCCTTGCGGTGCTCTGAGATCGCGGTGAGAAGGTCCTCGACCTCGGTGCGGTGGGACTCGATGAACTCCTGCTCGCGCTCGTTCCGCACCTCGAGCTCGACCTGGAGGTAGTCGTTGCTCTCGCGGCACGTGAAGTCGGCCACCGCGAGGGCCCGCTCCTTCGTGGCCAGCTCCGCGAGCACGTCGGCCGGCACCGTCTGGCCGTCCACGAGGTAGGGGTCGAGCTCGGCCCAGATCAGGTCCTGGGCGGCGTCCGAGTCGGTCAGCTCGGCGAACCCGGCCCCGGTCATGCAGTCGCTCCAGGCCGCTCGTGCCGCCACGATCCGCGGCTCGCCGTCGACGCCGTCGTGGAGCTGGCTCATCTCCGTGAGGAGCCCGGAGTACTTCTCGTCCTCCAGGGGGTCGCCCGTCGATCCCTCGACCGCCCGTCGGGCCTTGCCCTGGCACCCGCCTTCCGGGTCGCGCGCGGACGGGTCCGCCTCAATCTCCTCGGAGGTGGGCATCTTCCCCCACTGAGCCTCGACGTACTCGGTCGCGGCGGGCTCGGGCAAGGACATCAAGTAGTCGAAGTTCGGGTCCGTGGTCTCGCCGTCCGGGGCCACGCCCATCGCCTCCAGGCGGAGAGCCTCGCCGTCTCCCGTCGAGATCGCGTAGCCGTGCGCCTCGCCGAACGCGACCGTCCCCCACTCCAGGTCGGACTGGGGTGCCCGAGGGGCTGCGGTCTCGAGCGGTGCAGGCGTGTACTCCCAGCCCTCGGCGCGCATGCACTCGGCGACGAGGTGTTCGATGCGATCGTGCACCGCGGAGTCCCCGTCGGCGCCGAGCACGGCGAAGGCCTCGTCCCACAGGGCATCGAGCGGGCCGAGCCCGTCGGCCACGGGAGGTGAGGGCTCGGTGCCCTCGGGGTCGTCCGAGGGTGCGGTGGTGCTCGCTTCGCTACCGCCCGTGGGGCCGACCTCGTCAGCACCCTCGCTGGTGCACGCGGCGAGCGTGAGAGCCGTCCCGACCGCGACAGTGGCCGTGACGAACCGGTGAACAGTCGACGTGGTCATTCATCTCCCCCTTGGCCAGCCCGCGCGGCTGACTCGTGATCCGTAGCAGGGGACGAGTGCGCCCCGATCCGCAACTTTCGCAGGGGTCGACGGCGCCCTCCGTGAGGTGTCCAGATATCGGACGAAGTGCGCAGAATGGCCTGGGAGGCCGGCTCCGGGGTGGCTTACGAGGAAAGCTTCGGCGTCGGCAGCTCGCGCATGCGGATCAGCGGGGAGAGCAGCACCGGTAGGGCGGCGAGGGCGGAGCCGACGACGGCGATCCACAGGGTCGGCACCACCCCGAGCGCGGTGCCGAACCAGCCACCCAGGAGCGAGCCCACGGGGATCACGCCCCACACGATGAACCGTACGGACGCGTTCATGCGACCGAGCAGCGCGGGCGGGCACAACCGCTGGCGGAAGCTCACCTGGGCCACGTTGTAGACCACGATGATGAACGTCGAGACCGCCATGCCCGCGACGAGGACGACGGCGGGCGGCGCGGTGAGCGTCGCGGCGAGGGGGATCGCCGCGTAGGCGGGCGCGAACAGGAGCGCCGTGAGCGGGATGATGCGTCCCTCGCCCACCACGCGGGTGATCCGTTCGGCGAGGACGGCACCCAGGATTCCGCCGATCGCCCCGGCGGACACGATGATCCCGAGCTCGACCTCCGGGAGCCCGAGGGTGCGCAGCACGTAGATCGTGAATACCGCGAAGCCGATGTTGCCCGCGAGGTTGGACAGGGACGTGCACGCGACCATGCGCCGCAGCAGCGGCTCGCGCACCACGAACCCGAGCCCTTCGCCCACCTCGGTCCACAGCCCGCGCCGCGTCGCGGGGTCCGGCAGCTCTTCGCGCTGGCGGATCCGCCCCACCCAGAACGCGCTGAGCAGGTACGTCACGACGGTGACGGCCATGAGCGCGGGTGCCGTGATGACGCGCAGCGCGACGCCGCCCAGCGCGGGCCCCGCGGCCTGCGCCACGGACCCGGTGGCCTGGAGCTTCGAGTTGCCCTCGACGATCCGGTCGAGCCCCACGAGCCCGGGCACGTAGGACTGGTGGGCCACGTCGAAGAAGAGGGTGCACCCGCCGATCACGGCGGCCGCGGCCACGAGCAGGGGGATCGAGGCCGCACCGGCGAGGGCGGCGGCGACGACGACGGCGAGCACGCCCGCGCGCGCCAGGTCCGCCGTGATGAGCACGCGACGCTTGCGCATGCGGTCCACCCACGCGCCGGACGGCAGTCCGAGCACGAGGAACGCGGCGAACTCGGCCGCGCCGAGCAGACCCATCTCCCACTCGGTTGCGTGGAGCGTCTGCACGGCGAACACGGGGATGGCGAAGCCGGTGAGCTGCGCACCGAGCTGGCCCAGGGCGTCGCCGGTCCAGAGCCGGCGGAAGTCGGGGTGGTGGGCGAGCGAGCGTCGCTTCTCGGAAGTCACCGGGACAGCATGCGTCAGTGATTGAGAAGTGTCAATCAGTTAAGATGGCGACGTGCCAGACGTCGACGCCACGGGGGAGGACGCTCCCGCGCGCCCGCCGTCGGACACGGAGGAGGCCCCCCGCGTCACGCCGTCGGACACCCCCGACCCGGGCGAGGCGGACGCCGACGCCCGCGCCCTCGCTTCCGTGCTGCGCATGCGGATCCTGCGGCTGTGCCTCGACGAGCCGCACACCAACAAGGAGATCGCCGAGCGGCTCGGCGTCCCGCCCGCGAACACCTATCACCACGTCCGCACGCTCGCGCGGCGGGGGTTCCTCGCTGCGCAGCCCGAGCGCACGGGAGCCAGGGGAGCGCGCGAGGTGCCCTACCTCGCGACGGGCAAGTCGTGGAACACCTCGATGGGCCCGGCCGGGAACCGCATCCTCATCGACACGTTCCTCGCCGAGGTCGCGCT
>JAAYZM010000400.1 GCA_012514835.1 Actinomycetales bacterium | reverse complement strand
TGCGGCGAACTGCCGACTTCATGGCTGGGAGGGGGGAGGGTTCCGCCATGTGGCGGATCGCTTCGGGAGATCTGCTCGCTGGTGGCGGTGCAGCCACCCGCCATCTGACTGCGACGATGGGTCGACAGCAGCGTGTACCCCTTCGAAGGAGAAGCCGTGCGCATCAAGAACCGTCGCAGCTCCGCCGTGCTCATGGCCGGTGGCGCCGCGCTCGCCCTGACCCTGGCCGCGTGCTCGCCGCCGGGAAGCAGCTCGTCCCCCACGTCGAGCACCTCGGACGCCCCCGGCGAGGAGCCGGCCGGCGTCTCGACCGAGCTCACGAGCGACCCCGTCGAGCTCGACCTGTACCTCGAGTCGGGCTTCACCGAGCAGTTCGAGGCCCTCCAGGAGGAGTTCACGAAGCAGTTCCCGAACGTGACCTTCAAGGTCCGCGCGGACTCCTTCCAGAACCTCGCCCAGAACGCCGTGCGCATCATGTCGAGCCCCGACGCACCCGACCTCATGCGCTTCCCGACCGTCCAGGCCGCGGCCCAGGACGGCATCCTGCTCAACCTCGACCCCTACGCCGAGGCCTACGGCTGGAACGACTGGCCCCAGGGCCTGCTCGACCAGGTCCGGGTGACCGAGGACGGCGCGCGCGGCTCGGGCTCGCTCTACGCGCTCGGCGTCGGCTACAACGTCACGGGCGTCTACTACAACAAGGCGAAGGCGGAGGACCTCGGCATCGAGATCCCGATCGAGACGATCTCCGACCTCGAGGCCGCGATGGACGCCGCGCTCGACGCGGGCGAGCTGCCCTCGATGCTCGGCAACGCCGACTTCACGTTCGCCTTCCCGCTCCAGATGATCCAGAACCAGCTCGACGGCCTCGACCAGGTCAAGGACTGGATCTATCAGGAGCCGGACGCGACCTACGACCTGCCCTCCTCGGTCGAGGCCGCGGGCAAGCTCCAGGAGTGGGCCGAGAAGGGCTACTTCCCCGAGGACGCGAACGCGATCGACTACGCGACCGCGATGGGCCGCTTCACGGGCGGCGAGGGCCTCTTCCACTTCAACGGTGACTGGGAGGCCGGCGGGCTGACGATGAACGCGCCGGGTGAGTTCGGGTTCTTCCCCTTCCCGGGCGTCACGGCCGACGCGCCCAAGGTCGCGATGGCTGCACCCGCGACCTACGTGGTCCCCGCGACCGCGAAGAACCAGGACGAGATCGCGTTCTTCCTCAACTGGATCCACACCGACGAGACGGCGCGCCAGATCGTGCTCGAGTACACCGGGTCGACCCCCGGTGGCCCGGCCGACCTCGCCCCGCCGGTCGCCCCTGAGGGTTCGGTGATCAACGAGACGCTCGCCGCGGCGGCCCAGGTCGCCGACGACGACGGCGCGATCGACTTCCTCGGCAACGCGACCCCGGGCATCCTCACGTCGACCCTCGGGCCCGACCTGCAGCTCCTCATCACGGGCCGCATGACCCCCGAGGACTTCGCGAAGCACGTCCAGGAGGCGTACGAGACGGAGCTCGGTCGGTGACCATGCCCGTCGAGGGAGCCGCCGGTGCGCGAGGCGTCCGCCTCGTCACCGGCGGTTCCCGCCGCACCCGCCGCCGAGGCGAGCGACGCGGGCCGTGGGCCGCGTGGATCTTCGTGCTTCCCGCGCTCGCGGTCTACGCGGTGTTCACGCTGCAGTCCCTCGCGCGCTCGGTCCAGTACTCGTTCTACGACTGGAACGGGATCGGCGAGGCCCGCTGGGTCGGGCTCGCGAACTACGTCGAGGTGTTCAGCGACCCGCGCCGCGTCACGGCACTCGTCAACGCCTTCAAGCTCATCTTCTTCTACTCGTTCCTGTCGATCGCGCTCGGCCTGATCGCCGCGACGCTGATCCGGGGCCTCAACTCGCGCTGGTCGCGCGCCTCGCAGACCTTGCTGTTCCTCCCGCAGGTCGTGCCGCTCGTCGGCGCGGGCATCGCGTGGACATGGCTGTACTCCTCCGACGGCGCGATCAACCAGATCCTGAGCGCCGTGGGCCTCGGCTCGGTCACGCGCGCGTGGCTCGCCGACTTCACCTTCGCCCTGCCCGCGATCGGGATCGTCGGCACGTGGGTCCTGATCGGTCTGTGCACGATGCTCCTGAGCGCAGGCATGACCAAGATCGACCCCTCGCTGTACGACGCCGCGCGAGTCGACGGTGCGGGCCCCGTGCGTGAGTTCTTCGCGGTGACGCTGCCCGGGGTGCGCGGCGAGCTCACGGTGTGCCTCACGGTCACGCTCATCGCGGCGCTCGCGAACTTCGACGTCGTCTACACCATGACGCTCGGCGGGCCGGGTGGCTCGACCATGGTCCCGGGCGTCGACATCTACCAGCTGGCCTTCAACCAGGCACGCGTCGGCGCGGCCTCCGCGATGGGTGTCGTGCTCATGGTGCTCGTGCTGGCTCTCGTGCTGCCGCTGCAGCGGATCATGAGGGAGCGGTCATGAACCAGGTCCGTTCGTCGCGCTCCGAGCTCGTGCTCGGCCGCGTGGTCCTCACGGCGCTCGTGCTGTTCACGCTGCTGCCGTTCGTCGGGATGCTCTCGGCCGCGCTCCAGCCGGCCGGGTCGAACCCCACGGGCCTCCAGGTCCCGAGCAACCCCCAGTGGGGCAACTTCATCACGGCCTTCGAGATGGCCAAGCTGCCCACGCTCATGAGCTCGAGCCTCATCCTCGTGCTCATGGTCGTGCCCGCGGGCCTCGTGCTCGCGACCGCGGCGGCCTACGGGATCGTCGTGCTGCGCGTGCCCTACGGCGGGGTCGCGTTCCTCGTGCTCCTGCTGGGC
>JAAYZM010000399.1 GCA_012514835.1 Actinomycetales bacterium | reverse complement strand
CGCAGCGAGCGCGTCGGTGAGCCCGCCGAGAGGTACATGCCTTGCGGGAACGGGCCCTCGCCGGTGTAGGACGTGAGGTAGGAGCGCTGCGGCTCGAGCCGTGCGAAGAAGCCGCCGCGGTCGGAGATCGGGCTGCTCGTCGCGAGCACCACGTGGGCCGCGTGCACCGTGCCGGCCGTCGTGACCACGCCGTCGTCGTCCCCGTGGACGTCGGTGACGCGCGCACCCGTGCGGATCGTGACGCCGCGCGCCACGGCGTGCCCGGCGAGAGCCTCGAGGAACGCGCGCGGGTCGAGCTGGAGCTGTTCGTCGAGCTCGACGGCGCCCACGAGCGGGAAGGGTTCGTCTCCCGTGGAGCGCTCGCGCACCGCGAGGCCCAGGCGCGCCGCCGCGTCCCGCTCCGCGACGACGGCGTCGAGGTCCTCGCGGGTGGATGCGTAGGTGACGGCCGCGCGGTGCTGGACCTCGACGCCGAGCGCGGCGGCCCTGCGGGCCACCCACTCCTGGCCCGCCCGGTTGCCCGCGAGGTACTGCGCCGCAAGCTCGTCACCGTGCCGGTCGAGCAGCCCGGACAGCCGCGTGCCCTGCAGGAGGGTCACCTTCGCCGTCGTCCGCCCGCTCGCCCCCGCACCGACGTGGCGTGCCTCGAGCACCACGACGCTCGCGCCGCGCTCGGCCAGCTCGATCGCCGTCGCGAGCCCCACGAGCCCCGCCCCCACGATCGCGACGTCGTACCGGCCCACCAGGGGCGTGGTCGAGAAGTCGTGACGCGGCAGCGTCGAGTCCCACAGCGACGGCTGCTCCGCGACGCCTCTGCCCGTCATGAGCTGCGCTCCCTCATGAGCTACGCAGCGCGTCGACGAGCTCCGCCTTGCGCATCGAGGACCGACCCTCGATGCCGATCTCGCGGGCCCGCTCGCGCAGCTCGTCGACCGTCCAGTCCTCGTAGTCGCCCGCCTTGCCGCCCTTGCGCCCCACCGCGGAGCGGGACGTCTTGGCGGCCGCGTTCGCGATGCGCGCGGCCTTCTGCTTCGACGCGCCGTCGTCCCGCAGCGCTTCGTAGAGCTCGGGATCCTTGACGCTCGGTCCGGGGTCTCGCCGTGGCATGGCGTCTCCTTCCGTCCCTTCGAGTCTGTGCCGCACAGCACCGGAGCGCGACCGGAGAGGCCCTCGGTCCCAGGAAAGCCCCGGCGGGCGACGGGAGAATCGAGACAAGCTCCACGGGGCCACCAGCAGCGGCGAGGGAACCGCGCGAAGGCCCGGAGACCCCTCGACCTGGAGGCTGAGATGAAGGCCTGGCAGTTCACGAACACGCACGAACCCCTCGCGCTCAACGAGATCCCCGAACCGACCCCTGGGCCCGGCGAGGTCGTGCTCGACATCAAGGCCGCGGGCCTGTGCCACTCCGACGTCGGCGTGCTCGACGACCCGGGCTGGCTCGCGACCATCCCCGTGCGCCCCGTGACGATGGGTCACGAGGTGGCCGGCGTGGTGCGCGCCGTGGGTGAGGGTGTCACGCAGTGGCAGGTCGGGGACCGCGTGGGCGTGTGCCCCACGGGGGCCAGCGGCGTCGCACCCGGGTACGGGCGTGACGGCGGCTTCACGTTCCAGCACCGGGTCCACGAGGGTGACCTCGTGCGCATGCCGGACGCGCTGAGCTTCGAGCTCGCCGCGATGGGCACGGACGCGGGCATGACCTCCTACCACGCCGTCGTCACGCGCGGCGGGCTCGAGGCCGGTCAGAAGGTCGGCATCATCGGGCTCGGTGGGCTGGGCCAGGTCGGTGCGCGCATCGCCGTGGTCAAGGGCGCCGAGGTGCACGTCGCCGAGGTCAACGAGGAGGCGTGGGAGCTCGCGCGGCAGATCGGTGCCGTGGACGTCGTCAAGGACGCCTCCGCGTGGGTCGGCCAGGACTTCGACCTCGTGGTCGACTTCGCGGGCTTCGACACCATGGCCGCCGCGACCAAGGCGCTGCGCCGCAACGGCCGCGCCGTGCTCGTGGGGATGGGCAAGCTCCAGTTCACGCTCGACACGATGGACATGATCCTGTCCGAGCTCGACGTGTACGGCTCGAACGGCGGCACCCTTGAGGACGTCGCCGCGTGCTACGAGCTGTTCGCCTCCGGCGAGGTCGCGCCGCAGCACACCGTGATCGGCTTCGAGGACATCCCCGAGGGGATCGAGAAGCTGCGTCGCGGCGAGGTCCGGGGTCGGCTGGTCGCGCGCATCCAGGAGTAGTGCGGACGGGGTCCGACGGCGGTCCGCCGTCGGACCCTGCTCTCGTCAGGGTGCTCAGTCCGTGCTCGACTCGCGGCCCGCGAGGTAGGCGATCAGCTCGGGCGCGTCGCTCGTGACCCGGTCGACCTCCTCGCCGCCGTCGCAGCGGCACAGCGCCACCGTCGCGCGCCCGGGCGTGGAGAACAGCACGCGCCACGTCCCACCGCTGGTCTCCCAGCGCTCGAGCTGGGCGACGACGCCTTCACCGGGGGTGCTCATCCACCCATCATCCGCCGTCGGGCAAGGTCCCCGCAGCCCTACAGACCAGGGGCGCACGGACCTGCGCCGACAGCGGCCAGCCCGGTGAGGTCGCCGTCCTGGAACTCGTGGACGCCCGAGCGCTCGAACATGACCTGCGACTCGTCATCAATGTGATCCAGTCCGACGATATGGGCGAGCTCGTGGCGAAGGACTCCCACCCACGTGTCCCGCCACCGTGGCTCGCGCAGCACGAGATCGAGCGCCACCTGGCCGGAGACGGTGTGCATCACGTCGGTCCACGCGTCACGCTCCCAGTGAGGGAAGGCCATGCCCCCGACATCACCCTCGAGGCCCGGAATCTGCTCTTCGTCCGCCCAGCCGATCAGCACGGGTGCCCAGCGGTCACCGTAGAGCGTGGGAAGGTACGGCTCACGGTCGCTGTCCAGTGGCTCGTGCGTCGTCCCGTCGTACGTGAGCTGGAGGCCCGTCGCGGCGGACACCTCGTCGGCGACCTCGGTGACACGGACGAGGAAGTCGTCCGGAGCCCCCTCGGTGTTCACCACGTAGTGGATCGGGCGACACGGCGACCACAGCACGGGTTGGCTCCTGCCCCGTACGGTCACCTCCGGCATGTAGGCCCACGAGTCGCTGGTCTTCTCGACCTTGGGCGGGACGTCCAGGGGCCAGGGCTGCTCCTCTGCAGAGGGTGTCGGTACATCGCGCGCGGGAGCGACACTGAGCGGCTGGGGCAGGTCGGTGCGCTCGGTGTAGGGCACGAGCAGCTCCGGGGGCACACGCGTGGTGGTCAGGAGGTCGTGGGCGACGAACACGGCGGCGAGACCGAGCGCGAGCGCCACCCCGATCCCCGCGAGGCGGGCTCCCAGCGAGCGGCGCGGTGGCTCGGGTGGGAAACTACCCGGAGGCAGGTAGCGGCCCGCGGGGTCGCCCGTCCCGCCGAGGTACACCGGGCCCGAGCTCCCGGGCAGCGACTCCGTGAACGGTCCGTAGTTCGGGACGGTACCCGTGGTCTGCGCACGGAACGCCTCGTCCTGCACCCACGTGGGGACGCGTCCCGTGGGGGAGGAGGGCAGGCCGCCGCGGTTCTCGACGGGGAGATCCTCGGGCGGCATCGATCCAGTATCACCGGTCCGCCTGGGCCCTGGGGGCGTCTCGGTCAGTTCTCGGGACGGGGCGCGGCGATCTGCGCGGCGAGGTGTCCCGCGCCGTACCCGTTGTCGATGTTGACCACGGCCACGCCGGGCGCGCACGCGTTGAGCATCGTCAGCAGCGGGGCGAGGCCCTCGAACGCCGCGCCGTAGCCCACCGAGGTCGGCACGGCCACCACGGGAGCGGGCACGAGGCCCGCGACCACTCCGGGCAGCGCGCCGTCCATGCCCGCGACCACCACGATCGCGCGCGCCGAGCGGATCAGCTCGAGCCGACCCAGCATGCGGTGCAGGCCCGCGACCCCGACGTCCACCACCAGCTCGACCTCGCGCCCCAGGTGGCGCGCCGTCGTGGCCGCCTCGCTCGCCACAGGGACGTCCGAGGTGCCCGCCGCGAGGACCACGACCTTGCCGCCCGTGGGCGTCGGGGGTTCGCCGGGCCACGCGAGCAGCGAGGCGTCCGCGTCGAGGAGCGCGCCCGGGAGCGCGGCGCGCAACGGCTCGACGTGCTCGGGGCGTACCCGCGTGAACAGCGTGGGAGCGTCGCGTTCGACCACCTCGTGGGCGATGTGGAGGAGCTGGTCGAGCGTCTTCGAGCCCGCGAGCACCGCCTCGGGGTAGCCGCGCCTCGTCGCGCGGTCGAGGTCGAGCTCGACGAGGGACTGCGTGGGGCGGTGCAGCTCGCGGGGGGCGCCGTCGTTGGACACCTCCGCGCCTGCGAAAGGTGGGGCAAGCTCCTCAGCCACCCCGCACCTCCACGAGGGGGAGCGTGAACGCCCCGGACTGGACCCCGCGCAGGTCGAGGGCCACGAAGCGGAAGCCCGCGCCGCGCACGGCGGACCACACCTCGGTACGCAGCGGCTCGGTGGCCGCGCGGGCGATGTCCTCGCCCGTGAGCTCGAGGCGGGCGATCTCGCCGTGGTGGCGCACCCGCAGGTCGCCGAGGCCCAGGCCGCGCAGCGCCGACTCCGCGGCGTCCACCTGGGCGAGCTTCTCCGGGGTGACCTCCTCGAAGTGCGGGATGCGCGAGGCGAGGCAGGGTGCGGCGGGCTTGTCCGCGCACGGGAGCTCGAAGGCGCGCGCGATGCGGCGGACGGCGGCCTTGTCGAGGGCCGCGTCCGCGAGGGGGCGGAGCACGGCATGGTCCGTCGCGGCTTGCGCGCCCGGACGGTCGGGGCGGCGGGCGTCGTCGGCGTTCTCGCCGTACGCGACGGCGTCGAGGCCGAGCGCCGCGACGAGCTCGGTGTCGATCGTGGCGAACAGCTCGTCCTTGCAGAAGAAGCAGCGGTCCGGGCCGTTCGCGCGGTACTCGGGGCGGTCACCCTCGCGCGTGGCGATCTCCACCACGCGCGTGCCGACGTGCCGCGCGACCTCGTGGGCCGCTTCGCGCTCGTCCGTCGCGAGCGAGGGGGAAACGCCGAGGATCGCGACCACGCGGTCCGTGCCGAGCGCGCTCGCGGCGAGCGCGAGGAGCGTCGAGGAATCCACGCCGCCGGAGAACGCGACCCCGAGCCGCCCGCGCGGCACGGCGGCCCGCAGCTGGTCCGTGACCTGCTCCACCCCGGCGAGATCGCCCTCGCCGAGCCCCTCGGTCTGCCTCATCGCCATCCCCATCCCCTCATCATCCCTTCTCCTGGTCCCTGCCGCGCCACCTCTCCCACCGCTCCTCACCCCTCCCGTGGCTCCTCGCCGCTCCCACCGTGCCCGCGAGGTAGTGACCCTTACGCGAGGTAGTGACTGAGGAGTCACTACCTCGCACAAGGATCACTACCTCGGCGGACGGAAGGGCGGGGATTGGGGGGGAGGGGGAGGGGGCGGAGGAGGGTGGGTGGGTCAGGCGTCGGTGGCGTCGTCGGGGGCCGGGGTGGCCAGGGTCCGGCGGGCCTTGGTCTCGGCGACCATGTCCGCGAAGAACTTCTCCGTGAGCGGGTAGAAGAAGATCACGGCGATCGCCAGGACGATGAAGCCCGCCGGGATGAGGCCGGCCGAGAGGCGGATCGCCCACAGGGCGTCGTCGCTCTGCTGCACGGCCTCGCCCGAGTACCCGCCGGCCGCGATCGCGAAGCCCGCCACCGCGCCACCGAGCGCCTGGCCCAGCTTGCGGGTGAAGGAGAACAGCGCGTACGTGATGCCCTCCGTGCGCACCCCGGTGCGCCACTCGCCGTACTCGACGGTGTCCGCCTCGAGGGCCCACATGAGCGTGTTCACACCGGCGATCGCGATGCCCATGATCCCGAAGGAGATGATCGCGAAGACGGGCTGGGAGGGCGGGGAGAGCGTGATGCCGACGGCGCCCACGATGCCGATCACCCCGAAGATGATGAACGACTTCTTCTTGCCGAACGTCTTGACCATCTTCGGGATCATCGGGGCGATCGCGAAGATCGCACCGGCCGAGAGGATCGTCAGGATGATCAGGAAGTTCGCGTTGCCCAGCACGTCGCGGGCGTAGTACGCCTGCACGGAGCTCTGGGAGAACATCGCGAGCAGGAAGAGCAGCGAGCCACCGCACAGCATGAGCAGCGGCCGGTTGTGCCGCAGGGTCTCGAAGCTCTGACGCATCGAGACGTGGTCCACCTCGCGGTAGACGTTCTCCTTGGCCGTCTTGAACAGGAACAGGTACAGGCCCACGCCCACCACGAGGAAGATCAGCGTGGTGATGGTCAGCGAGCGCTGGAACTGCGCGGGGTCCGCCTTCGAGCTCTCGATCTGCGGTGCCACGACGAACGCGAGCATGATGATGGTCGAGGCCGTGCCGATCATGCGGAACGACGCGAGCTTCGCGCGCTCCTCGGGCCGCTGGGTCATCGCGGAGGCGAGCGAGCCGTACGGGATGTTGACGAGCGAGTAGGCGAGCCCGAGCGCCGCGTACGTCACGTAGGCGTACACGAGCGTGGCCGTCGAGCTCATCCCCGACGGCACGGAGAACACCGCCACGCTCAGGCCGAGCACGGGCACGGCCCCGAACAGGAAGAACGGCCGGAACTTGCCCCAGCGCGTCATCGTCTTGTCGACCACGCGCCCCGCGAAGATGTCCGCGAACGCGTCGAAGATGCGCACGAGCAGGAACAGCGTGGCGACGGCGGCGGCCGAGATGCCCGCGACGTCCGTGTAGTAGAGCAGCAGGAAGGCCGAGGACATCGAGAACGCGAGGTTGTTCGCGGCGTCGCCGGCGGCGTAGCCCCAGAACTGGGATGCCTTCAGGCGGGGAGCCTCGACCTCGGCGGTCTGCGGCTCGGGTGCGGGGGTGGACATGGCGGTCTCCTCAGGGGTTCTTGTCGCTCACGCGAGGTTCTGCCACCGCCCGCGCAGCAGGTGCGCGGCGGCCTTGGGCTTGCGGTCGCGCGTGAACGCGCCCTTCTTGTTGCCGTCCACCCGGAAGATCCCGAGCGAGGTCTGGAAGTCCGCGAAGTTCCAGACGTGCTCGCCGACGACGGCAGGCACGGAGTCGAACACGCGGTGGTTCATGTCGAGGTACTCGACCTGGTACTCCTCCGTCCACGGGACCGCGACGGTCGCGTGGAGGCCGGCCACGGTGTCCGCGCCGTACTCGGTGATGATGATCGGCTTGCCGTCGCCCGCCCACGCCTCGAGCTCTTCGCGCCACGCCTTCTCGGCGCCCTCGAGGTCACCGGTGTTGACGTACCAGCCGTAGTAGCGGTTGAGCATGAGCACGTCGCCGAACTGCGAGACGCGACACTTGCCGTGCGGGGCGAGCATGACGTTGACAAAGCCCACGGGGCGCGAGGGGTCGAGCTCGCGGGTCAGCGCGAAGAGGGGCTCGAAGTAGCGCTCGGCCTCCTCGGTGTCCGACTCGGGCTCGTTCGCGATGGACCACAGGACCACGCTCGGGTGGTTCTTGTCCCGCGCGATCAGTTCGCGGATCGCCTGCTTGTGCGCCTCTTGTGACTTGTCGTTGAAGGTCTCGGGGGAGAAGGTCGTGAAGCCCTGGGTGCCGAACACACCACCCGCGAGGCCCATGTTCTGCCCCACGGCCGCGACCTCGTCGATGACGACGATGCCCTGGCGGTCCGCATAGTCGTAGACCTCCTCGGCGTACGGGTAGTGCGAGGTGCGGAACGAGTTGGCACCGATCCAGTCCAGGAGCGCGAAGTCGTGCACCAGGTAGGCGTCGTCGTGCCCCTTGCCGCGTACGGGGGAGTCCTCGTGCTTGCCGAAGCCCGTGAAGTAGAAGGGCTCGCCGTTGATGAGGAACTGGGTGCCGCGCACCTCGACCGTGCGGATGCCGACGGTCTGCAGGTAGGAGTCGACGGTCTCGCCGCCGGAGACCAGCCTGGCCTCGAGCTCGTACAGGTACCCGTGGCCCGGGCCCCACAGGTTCGCGCCGTCGACCCGGAGCTCGCCGTCGGCCCCCGTGCCCGTGGCGACCACGGCACCCTCGGCGTCGCGCAGCGTCACCTCGACGTCCGCGCCACCCTCTCCCGAGGCCTCGACCGCGTAGCGCACCACGCCGGTGGAGCCGTCGACGTCCGTGACGACGGTGATGTCGGAGACGTAGCTCTTCGGGGTCGAGTACAGCCACACGGTCCGGTGCAGGCCCGCGTAGTTGAAGAAGTCGTGGAAGTACTTCTGGTGGCGGCGGTGGCCCTGGTCCTCGATGTAGCCCGGGGGGATGGTCTCGAACGTCAGCTCGTTGTTCACGGCGGCCGTGACGAGGTACTCCTCGCCCGCCGTGACGAGCTCGGTGACGTCCGCCTCGAACGGCGTGTAGCCGCCCTCGTGGCTCACCACGTGGGTCTCGCCGAGCCACACGCTCGCGGCGTGCGTGGCCGCGTCGAAGCGCAGCACGATCCGCTCGCCGGCCCAGCCGCGGGGGACGCGGACGGTGGTCTGGTACCACGCGTCGCCCACATGGTCCCGCACGGCGGCGTCCGCGTAGATGTCGTTGTAGCTCGCGGGGACGGGCACCTCGACGGAGTCGGTGAGGGGGCCCGCGAACCAGCGGGCGTCGCGCCCGGTGCTCTCGGCGTCGAGCCGGAAGGCCCACAGGCCGTCGAGGGACTTGCGCTCACGGGTGGCGGTGTCTTGGGGGCGAAGCATGGGTTCCTCCTGGGGTTCGAGAGCGCCGCTCACGGGGTCGGTGCGCGGCGTCGTCTGTGTCCATTACCGGTCAGTACGTCCGTTCATGACAAGCGGTTGCCATGACTTGTCCCGCGCCGTACCGTGCGGGGCATGGTGAACGGGCAGCCGCAGCGCGGTCCCACGATCTACGACGTCGCACGCGCCGCGGGGGTCGCCCCGTCCACCGTCTCGCGGGCCTTCTCGCGGCCCGGCCGCGTCAACGCCGAGACCGCCGAGCGGATCCGGGCGGTCGCGGAGGAGCTCGGCTACCGCGCGAACCCCCTCGCCCGCGCGCTGCCCACGGGCCGCACCGCCCTGCTCGCCCTCGTCATCTCCGACGTGACCAACCCGTTCTTCTTCGACATCATCCGCGGAGCCGAGGAGGCCGCCTCGAAGGCCGGCTACACGCTCCTCGTCGCGGACGCCCACGAGTCCGCGACGGCCGAGCGCGAGACCCTCGAGCGCATGATCACGCTGGTGGAGGGCGTGGTGCTCGCGACCTCCCGCATGTCCGACTCCGCGATCAGGGTGATCGCCAAGCAGCGCCCCACCGTGGTCCTCAACCGGGCCCTCACGGACGTCCCGAGCGTGCTCACGGACAACGCGCGCGGCATGCGCCGGGCCGTCGAGCACCTCGCGGAGCTGGGGCACCACACGATCACGTACGTCGCGGGTCCCGAGGCGTCGTGGGCGGACGGCATGCGGTGGCGGTCCCTGCACGACGGCGCGTACGAGCTCGAGCTGCGCTCCCGGCGCATCGGCCCGTTCCCGCCCACGGTGCGCGGTGGGCGCCTCGCCGCGATCGAGCTCGCGGCCCATCCCACGAGCGCCGTGGTCTGCTACAACGACCTGATCGCGATCGGGGTCGTGCGCGGGCTCACGGAGCTCGGGGCGCGCGTGCCCGCGGAGGTGTCCGTGATCGGCTTCGACAACATCTTCGGCTCGGACTTCTGCTCACCCCCGCTCACCACCGTCGCGGCACCGCTGCGCGCGCTCGGCGACCAGTCGATCAAGCGGTTGCTCGCCCAGCTGCGCAACTCGGCCCCGACGGAGTCGAGACCTACGATGCTGCCCGCACAGCTCGTGGTCCGCGAGTCGACGGCTCGCCCCGGGCGGCGGCGCAAGGCGTGGACGCGCGCGGCGGCGGTCGGTGCGGCGGCCCTGAGCTCAGCGGATCAGCCCTCGAAGAGGTCGCCGACGGCGGCCAGCGCGGCAACGAGCCCCGGCACGCGCGCGCGCACGCCGGAGTAGGCGGCGACGAGCTCCGGGTCGGACTCGACCAGCTGGGCGGCCCCCTCGTCGGGGTTCTGCACGAGCGCGAGCCCGCCCGCGAGCGAGTCCGCCCGCCCGAGCGCGAAGAGCCCGAGCGCGGCGGCCCCGAGCGCGGAGCCCTCCGCGGCCCCCACGGTGCACAGGGGCCGGTCGAGCACAGCGGCGAGCACGTCGCGCCACAGTGCTGAGCGGAACGCCCCGCCCGTCGCGCGCACGGACGTCACGCCGCCGGGTGCGAGCGCGTCGAGGCGGTCCACGATGATGCCGAGCTGGAGCGAGACGCCCTCGACGGCGGCGCGGACAAGGTGGGCGCGGGTGTGGGCGCGGCGCAGGCCGAGGTACGCGCCGGGCACGTCGGGGTCCCACAGTGGTGCCCGCTCGGCCAGCAGGTAGGGGATCATCACGAGGCCCTCGGAGCCCGCGGGCACGCGCGCGGCGAGCTCGAGGACGCGCTCGTCGACACTCCGTCCGTCGTCGTCAGCGGCCTGGCCCAGGTCCGGGGTGAGCGAGGCTCCCGCCCAGCGCACCACGACGCCCCCATTGCTCACGGCCCCGCCCACCACCCACGCGTCGGCGGTGAGGGCGTAGCAGAACAGGGACGGGTCGAGGTGCTCGGGCGGGGCGTCGACCACCATGCGTGCGGCGCCCGAGGTGCCGAGCGAGAGGCCCACGACGCCGGGGTCGAGGGCGCCCGTGCCGAGGTTGCCGAGGGGTCCGTCCGCGGCGCCGACGACGACGGGCGTGTTGATCGGCAGCCCCACGCGGGTGGCCACGGCGCGCGAGAGGCCGAGCGAGGCCGTGGTGGGCAGGATGTCGGGGAGCTGGTCCGCGGTGATG
>JAAYZM010000398.1 GCA_012514835.1 Actinomycetales bacterium | reverse complement strand
CGCGGATGTTCGCGAGCACGTACGTGCCGCCACGCTCCAGCCAGGCGCGCCCCAGGCCGCCCGGGTAGGACGGCGTGAGGGAGATCTCGAAGCCGCCGTACCCGTACAGCAGCGTCGGTGCCGGACCGCTGCTGGTCGCTGTATCGGCATCGCGTGCCGGGTCGTCGCTGCCCGCCGAATCGCCGCTGCCCGCCGTCGGCCCCACCTGGAAGTACGGGACGCGCGTCCCGTCCGCGCTCGTGGCGAAGTGCTGCGTGATCTCGAGACCCTCGGCGTCGAAGAAGGCCGGCGCAGACTTCAGCGGCTCTGGCTCCGTGCCGGCAGCGACATCCACGAGCGAGAGCGTCGACGGCGTGAGGAAGTCCGTCTGGATCAGCCACACCTCGTCGCTGTCCACGCGGTCGACGGCCCCCACGGCGATGGTCCCCATCGGGGAGACCCCGGGCAGCTCACCACGAGCCCACGGGGCGCCGACGACGGCGGGCACCGGGGGAGTGAGCACCACGGGGCGGTGCTTGACGTCGTCGAGCACGGTGATCACGAGGTGGTGGCGCGTCCACGTGCCGCCCGCGAGCGACGTCGTGGGCGTGGGCGTGAAGAGGGGCGTGACGCGGCGGTCCCCGGCGAGGAAGTCCTCGAGCACGGTGGCGAGCAGCGACCCGGCGGGGTACGTCTCGCCGTCGGGCACCGGTGCCCAGTCCTCGCGCAGCTCGATCGTGAGCCACTCACGGTGCACGCCGATCTCCGCCGAGGTCGGCACGTCGATGCGGACCAGCTCGCCGTCCGGGCGCAGGACGTACTCCTCGGCGGCGTAGAACTCGAGCGCGCGGGCCACGAAGTCGCGTTCGAAGCCGGGCGTGTGGTCGTGGCTCGCGGAGACGGCCAGGTCTGTCGCGACGCCCTCGTAGACCAGCTCCGCGGACTCGAGCGGAGTGCCGCGCCGCCACCGGCGCACGGTGCGCGGGTAGCCCGAGTCGGTGAGCGAACCGGGCCCCGTGTCGGTCGCGACGAACACGGTGTCCTCGTCGATCCACCCGAGCGAGCCCTTCGCCTCGGGCCGGAAGAACCCGCCGTCGGCCGGGTCCACCCAGGTCAGCGTGTCGAGGTCGAGCTCGCGCGTGACGTCCGCGTCGGAGCCCCCGTGGGAGAGCGCCACCAGGGTGCGGCGGTACTCGGGGCGCAGCACGTTCGCGCCGTGCCACACCCAGTCCTCGCCCTCGGCGGCGTTGAGCGCGTCGACGTCGATCAGGACCTGCCACTCGGGGTCCGTGGTGCGATAGCTCTCGAGGCTCGTGCGCCGCCACAGCCCCCGCGGGTGCTCGGCGTCGGTCCAGAAGTTGTAGAGCCACTCGCCGCGCCGCACCACGTGGGGAATCTTGTCGGGGGAGTCGAGCACTTCACGGATCGACTCGCGCGTCGCCGCGAAGCCAGGGCGTGACTCGATCGCCTCGGCGGCGTGCGCGTTGCGCTCGCCCACCCACGCGAGAGCGTCCTTGCCCTCGACGTCCTCGAGCCACGCGTGCGGGTCGTCGAGCGCGGCGAGGTGGGCGGGGACGGGGTGCTCGGAGGCAGGGCGGGCGTCGATGCTCATGCCGAGCAGCGTAGGCGTCGCGACCGACAGTCCGCACGAGGCCGCGCACGGAGCGCGGGGCCGTGCGGTCGTCGTCGTGCAGCGCCGCTGCGTGGCCCGCGAAGGCCTCGTCGTCTCCCAACGCGGCCAGGCTGTGCCCGAGCGTCGTCGGGTGCACTGTCGGTGTGACGCGAGATGATGGGGCGGTGAGCGAGAAGACCACGTCGAACGCCCCGGAACCTTCGGCCGCCGGCGAGGCGGCCCCGCCCGAGGTCCGCGCGAGGTGGACCGGTCTCGCGGAGGAGATCCGCGAGCACCAGTTCGCGTACTACGTCCAGGACGCGCCCACGCTGTCCGACGGCGAGTACGACGCGCTGCTGCGCGAGCTGGAGGACCTCGAGGAGACCCACCCGGACCTGCGCACCCCGGACTCGCCCACGCAGCAGGTGGGCGGGACCTTCTCGACGGACTTCGCGCCGGCGCCGCACGTCGAGCCCATGTACTCGCTCGACAACGCGTTCTCGATCGAGGGGGTCGAGGCGTGGGGGGAGCGGATCGCGAAGGGCCTCGAGCTGTCCGATGCTGGAGAGGTCGAGCTGCTGTGCGAGCTCAAGATCGACGGCCTCGCGATCGCGCTGCTGTACGAGAAGGGACGGCTCGTGCGTGCCGCGACCCGAGGGGACGGGCGCACGGGCGAGGACGTGACCCTCAACGTCCGCACCATCGCGGGCGTGCCGCACGTGTTGGGCGGAGACCCCGCGACGCACCCGGAGCGCATCGAGATCCGAGGCGAGGTCTTCCTGCCTGTCGCGGCGTTCGCCGAGCTCAACGAGGCCCAGGTCGCGGCGGGCAAGGCGCCGTTCGCGAACCCCCGCAACTCCGCGGCGGGCTCGTTGCGCCAGAAGGACCCGCGCGTCACGGCGTCTCGGCCGCTGCGCGTGTACGCCCACGGGTTCGGCGCGCTGAGCTGGGGTGACGTCGCTGTGGCGGACCGCCCCGCGCTCGCGCGCCAGTCGGACGCGTACGCACTCCTCGCGGGCTGGGGGGTGCCCGTCTCGCCGTACAACACGG
>JAAYZM010000049.1 GCA_012514835.1 Actinomycetales bacterium | reverse complement strand
GGTTTGCGAGTTGGTTCCGCGAGGGGCCACGGGGCTGTGGCGCAGTTGGTAGCGCGCTTCGTTCGCAATGAAGAGGTCAGGGGTTCGAATCCCCTCAGCTCCACCCCGTGGAATCACCGAGCAGCTGCTCGGCCCGAGAGCCCGGCCACCGGCCGGGCTCTCTCTTCTTTTCTCAGGGGTGTGAGCGGGTGGCAGACTCGGTGAGGTGGCATACGAGGTGCGCGGCACGGTGACGCTCCGGCCGCTCGACGAGACCGACCTGGTGACCCTGTTCGAGATCCAGCTCGACCCTGCGGCACAGCGCATGGCCGCCTTCACCGACGCGACGGCGCACGACCGGGACGCGTACCTCGCGAAGCACCGCAGGATCCTGGCGAACAACGCGATCGTGAGCCGGGCGGTGGTGCTCGACGGCGACGTGGTGGGCAGCGCGGCCGTGTTCCCGATCGAGGGCGAGCTCGAGCTCACGTACTGGATCCACCGCGACTGGTGGGGGCGAGGAGTGGCGAGCGCGGCCGTCGCGGCGCTGCTCGCGGAGGTCCCGACGCGACCGCTGCACGCCCGGGTGGCCCGCGACAACCTGGGGTCCGTCCGGGTGCTCGAGCGCACCGGGTTCGTTCTGGTCGGCACCGAGGACTCCTTTGCCCCCGCGCGCCAGGAAGTCATCACGGAGCTCCTGTACACGCTGCCCGAGTGAGGGTGGGGAGCGGAGACGCGCCTCGGGTGCGCGGGCACGCACCGCGGAGTAGCGTCGCTCCACCGGAACGAGGAGAGCGAACGGGCGAGGAGGCTGCGGTGCGCGACGTCACGTACTCGATGGGGATGACGCTCGACGGGTTCGTCATGGGGCCGGACGGCAGCTTCGACTGGGGCGACCCGGACGACGACGTGTTCCAGATCTCGATGGACGAGATCCTCGGGGTCGGGGTCCACTTCCTGGGCCGCAGGCTGTACGAGGCGATGCTCTAATGGGACGACGTGGACCCCGCGACGCTGAGCGAGGCCGAGCAGGAGTGGACCCGCCGGTGGCAGGCGCTACCGAAGGTCGTGTTCTCGCGGACCCTGACCGAGGTGCGCGGGGCGAACATGTCCCTCGCGACGGGCACGGTGACCGAGGAGGTCGCCCGCTGGCGTGCCGAGCCGGGTGACGGGGAGATCGCGATCGGCGGGGCGGACCTCGCCGCGTCCGTCGCCGCCGAGGGACTCATCGACGAGTACCGGGTGCGCGTGTTCCCCGTGCTCGTGGGCGGTGGGACGCCGTTCTTCGCGCGCGACGGGCGGCGGCTCGACCTCGAGCTGGTCGAGTCGCGCACCTTCGGGGACGTGCTCTACCTGCGGCACCGGGTGCGACGGTCTGGGTAGCGGGCACGGGGTGACATGATCCTGAGCCATGTTGGTCAAGATCTGTGGGCTCGGGACGGCCGCTGACGTCGAGGTGGTCGCCGAGGCGGGCGCCGACGCGATGGGCGTGGTGCTGAGCGGCACGAGCCCGCGCGCCGTTCCCGTCGAGCTGGCCCGAGAGCTCGTGGCCGCCGCGGCCGGTGCGCTCACCACGGTGCTCGTGGTCCACGACCTGCCGATCGACGTCGCGGTGGACCGGGCCCGGGAGATCGGCGTCGACGTCCTCCAGCTCCACGGGTACTCCGAGGCGGACGCGCGGCACGCCGCCCGCGAGCTGCCCCGGACATGGCGCGCGGCGTCGGTCGCCTCGGGGGACGCCGTCGGCCCGCATCCCGCCGTCGGCCATCTCACCGTGGGTGCCTGGGGCGAGGAGGTGCTGCTCCTCGACTCCCACGTGCCCGGCTCGGGCGAGCCGTGGGACCTCGCCCTCCTGGGTGAGCCGCCGCGGGGGCGTTGGTTGCTCGCGGGCGGGCTGTCCCCGGACAACGTGGCCGCGGCGGTCGCGGCCGTGCGGCCCTGGGGCGTGGACGTGTCGAGCGGGGTCGAGTCGACCCGCGGGGTGAAGGACCACGGGCGGATCCGCGAGTTCGTCGCGGCGGCGCTGGGCAGGTCCGGTGAACAGGGCGAGTCCGGTGAGCAGGGCAAGTCTGGTGAGCGGCGCTAGCCCTTGCGGGCCACCATCTCGGTGATCCAGATCGGCGCGAACGGGGACGTGCATCCAGGGGGCGTCGGGTAGTCCTTGAGGACCTCGAGCCGCTCGCCGATGTCGAGCGCGCGCGCCCGGTGCTCTGGGTGCTCGATACCGATGTGCGCGAGGCACGTGTTCATGGCCCACTGCAAGCGGTCCGGGGCGCTGCGCATCTCGGTCTCGATCTGGTCGAGCAGCGCTCCCAGGTCCAGCCCGTCGGGCCGCTTGGCCACGCGGGTAGCGGTGAGGGTCCAGCCCGCGCTCGCGACCACGGGGTCGGGGTCCGCGAACCAGCGCGTGCGCAGCTCCTCGGTGTGCGGGCCCTTGGCCACGATGTAGGCGACGAGCCAGTCGTGCACCTTGGGCGTGCGGGCGTCGCGGAGCATCGCGTCGAGCTCGTCCGCCGTGAAGTCCTTGGGCCGTGCCGCGAGGAGCGCGACGAGGCGGGCGGCCGTGTCCTCGGTGGCCCACAGCGCGCGGGCGAGGACCTCGTCCCGGCCGGCCTGCTTGGCGACGGCCCGCAGCTTCGTGAGGTTCACCCCGTGGTCGTCCCCGTGGCGCTCGTTGACCGCCCGGATCTTCGGGTCCTCGAGCGCGGCGAGCTCGCTGCGCACCTGACTGACAGTCATCCCGGCCATGGCCCCATGGTACGAACGGTGTGCTGCGACGAACAGCGTGCAGGGTTGGTGCCCTGAGAGGGCACCAACCCCGCACGCTGATGAACGGGGAGCGCGTCAGCGGTTGATCCGCTTGCCCTTGCCGCCCTCGGAGATGTCGCCGTCGACCTTCGCGCCGCGGTAGACGTAGAGGTTCCCGGCGCCGCGCTCGTACACGTTCCCGTCGACCTTCGCGGTGCGCATCAGCTGCAGGTGACCGGTGCCGGTCTCCTTGACGTTGCCGTCCACGGTGCCGCGGATCACGACCTTGCCGCCGCGCGTCTCGGAGACGTTCCCGTCGACCGAGCCGCGTCGGTCGACGCGCACGTCGCCGGTGCCGCGCTCGGCGAGGTTCCCGTCGACGCTCCCGGAGCGGTACACGCGCACCGACCCGCTGTCGCGCTCGGTGACGTTGCCGTCCACCTCGCCGTGCACCTTGACGTGACCGGAGCCGGACTCGCTGATGTTGCCGTCGACCTTGCCGGTCTTCGAGACCACCACGGAGCCCTTGCCGACCTGGCGGACATCGCCCTCGACGGTGCCGTGGATGCGCACGGTGCCATGGCGGACGATCAGGTCGCCCTCGATGGTCTGGCCAGCGCGCACTGTGTAGCTGCCGGTGCGACGGACGTCGTCGTCGGCGTGCGCGGCCGTGGGGACGGCAGCGATCACGAGGCCGAGGGCCGCGGTGGCGGCGAGGGTGCGAGCGATCTTCATGGTCCTGGTCCTTCCGGGTGCTGCCGGGGTGCTTCCCCGACCTTCCACCTGAAGTCCACCCCGCGTGGGTAAACCCTGGATGAACCCCGCATGAGAGTCCTCTCACCGAGCGCGATCTGCTCGATCAAGCGTCTGCCCGCTCAAGCTCTGCCCGCTCAAGCTCTGCCCGATCAAACTCGGCGGTGATGAGCGCCATGTTGATGGCCCCGCCCACCTGCGTGCCCGCACCCATCGACGCGGCCACCCCGAGCGCGGGGTTGATGACGTTGCCCGCGGCCCACACGCGCTCGTGGCTGGTCCGGCCCGTCGCGTCGACGGCCACGAACGAGCCCATGCCCATGGGCAGCTCGGCGCGCTCGAGCCCGAGCGGGGCGCAGCACGCGTCGTTCGGCTCGAGGGTGCTCGCCGTGAAGATCGCGTCGATCTCGGTCAGCGCCCCGTCCGCCGTCCGCACGGCCGTGACGTCAGGGCCCTCGCCGAGCAGCTCGAGGACCTCGCCAGGGACGATCTCGACGCCGCGCGAGCGCAGCCGCCGCGCCACGTCGTCGGGCACCTCGTGGCCGTGCGCGAAGACGGTCACGAACTCGCTCCACTGCCGGATGAGCTGCGCCTGGTGGAACCCGACGGGCCCGGTGACGAGCACGCCGAGCCGCCGCCCGCGCACCTCCCAGCCGTGGCAGTAGGGGCAGTGCAGCACGGAACGCCCCCAGCGCTCCGCGAGACCGGGGACCTCGGGGAGGCGGTCCGTCAGTCCCGTCGCGAGGAGGGCGGCACGGCCGACGACGACGGCGCCCTCCGACGTGCTCAGCTCGAGCAGCGGACCGTCCTCGAGCGCGCCGTCCGTGACAGCTCGCTCCGCGTGCTCGTCGCGCCGGGGACCGCCGTCGTCGGCCCCGCTCCCGGCCCCTCGGACCTCGCGGAGCGTGACGGCCCACCCCGGCACGATCTCGACGCCGTACCGCCGCGCCTCCGCGCGCCCGCGGGCGAGGAGCTCGACCGGGTCGGTGCCCTCGTGCCCCAGGACGGTGTGCATGTGGCTCGCGAAGCGGTTGCGCGGGCTGCCCGCGTCGAGCACGAGGACACGGCGGCCGGCGCGGCCGAGCGCGACGGCGGCGCTCAGGCCTGCGGCGCCACCGCCCAGGATCAGGGCGTCATACATGGTTCTCCTCCTCGGGTCTTGCGTTCTCGAGCAGGATGCGAGTTCATGTTGACATGAAGTCAAGCACCGGTACCTGGTCCGTCGGAGAGCTCGCCGCGAGGTTCGGCCTCGAGACGCACGTGCTGCGCCACTGGGAGGACGTGGGGCTGCTCGCACCCGAGCGGGACGGGGCGGGCCGACGGCGGTACGTGGACGCCGACGTCACCCGCGTGGCCGTGATCCTGCGCTCCAAGGCGGCCGGGATGAGCCTCGACCAGGTGCGCGCGCTGCTCGACGGCGAGGCGCCCGAGCGGCACGCCGTCCTCGAGGCGCACGTCGCTGACCTCGACCGGCGGATGGACGAGATGGTGCGCTCGCGCGAGATGACCCTGCACGCCCTCGAGTGCCGCGCCCACGACATCGCGACGTGCCCGCGGTTCGAGGCCGCCGTCGCGGACATCCTCGAGGGGGCCGTCGCCTATCCGGCGCTGTGGCGGTGATCCTGGGCTGGCGCTGATCTTGGGCGGGCGCTGATCCCTGGCGGAGGCTGATCCCGGACGGACGCTGTGTCTGTACGGGCGCCGTGTCTGGACGGGCGCTGGGGCGCTCCTGGCCCGGCGCATAGGCTCGGCGCGTGAGGATCGGACGAAACGACGTGATCGTCGCGGCGGTGACGGGCGTGGTGGCCGTCGCGATGCTCGTGATCGGGCCCGTCCTGGCGCAGACCGACCCGAGCGTTGCCGGCGACGCGCCAGCCGTCGGGTCGTCCGCGTGGCTGCTCGGGCTCGTGGCCGTCGTCGTGCAGTCCGTGCTCGTGGCGTGGGTCCGCGGGGCGCCGTCGTCGGCCCTGCTCGCGATCGCGGCGGTGCCCCTCGCGGTCTCTCCGCTCGACCTCGGCGTCGTGTTCGGGGTGACGGCCCTGCCCGTCGCCGTGGCCGTGTACCGCGCGGTGGTGCACTGGCGGCCGCGCGCGCGGTGGTGGGTCCTGGCCGTCGTGGCCGTGGTGCTCGTGGTCGCGAACGTGATCGAGGCGCGCGACGACCCGGGTGGCGGCGTGGTGGTCGGTCTCGCGGTGCTCCAGGCCGTCCTCGTGGTGGGCGCGCCCCTGCTGCTCGCCCTGTTCGTCGCGGCGCAGCACGCGACCCGGTCCGCCCAGCGCGCCGAGATCCAGGCCC
>JAAYZM010000048.1 GCA_012514835.1 Actinomycetales bacterium | reverse complement strand
GGTTCGCCGCCGCGATGAAGCCCGTCTCGCGCGGGAGGTGCTCCGTGCCGGACCAGGCACGTCGGGTCACCGCGAACAGCACCGGGCGGACGATGCTCGCGATGATGCGGTAGGCGCGGTTCGCGCGAGTGGGGTGAGGCACGGGGTGGATCCTAGCCGCCGGGCTCTGGAGGCCGAGATCGATCCATCCCTCGTCGCCCCGTCAGATCCACCCGTTGCTGCGGGCGAGGCGTGCCGCCTCGTGACGGTTGGACACCCCGAGCTTGGCTGCTGCGGAGGACAGGTAGTTGCGCACCGTGCCCGGTGCGAGCGCCGCACGCTTCGCGATCTCCTCGACGGGTGCGCCCTCGGCCGCGAGCTCGAGGACGTCCGCCTCGCGTGCTGTCAGGGGGCTCGACCCGGTGGCGATCGCGTCGGCCGCGAGCTCGGGGTCGACGTAGCGACCTCCCCCGTGGACCTGGCGGACGACGTCGGCGAGGACGCGCGCCGACGTCGTCTTGGGCAGGAACGCGCGCACGCCGGTCTCGAGAGCGCGCTTGAGGTACCCGGGCCGGCCGTGGCTCGTGACGATGACGACGCCGCACGCGGGAAGGGACGAGGCGAGCTCGGCGGCGACCTCGATCCCGTCGAGGCCGGGCATCTGCAGGTCGAGGACGGCGACGTCGGGGGCGTACTTCGAGGCGGCCGCGACGGCCTCGGTGCCGCTCGCCGCGACCGCGACGATCTCGAGGTCGTCCTCGAGCCCGAGGAGCGAGGCGACGGCGTCGCGGATGAGCGTCTCGTCGTCGGCGAGCAGGACGCGGATCATGACGCCACCTCCCGGGTGGCTCCGGGCGCGGTCGCCGCGCTCGGGAGCGGGACGCGGGCGACGAGCCGGAACTCCTCGCCCTCGCGCTGTGTCGTGAGGTTCCCGCCGACCTGACCAAGTCGTTCGGCGAGACCGGCAAGGCCTGAGCCGGGCGTCCCGCCGGGGCGCGCCCCGTCGTTGACGATCTCGAGGACGGCGCTCGCCGACGACGCTGCGCCGTCGACGCGCAGGTCGATCCCGCACCGGCCCGCGTCCGAGTGGCGCACGACGTTCGTCACGGCCTCGCGCACGACCCAGGCGAGGGCCTTCTGCGTGGGGGCCGGCAGCTCGCCGTCGTCGGTCGTGACGGACACGGAGACTCCGGCAGACCCCAGGAGCGAGCGCGCCCCGGCGAGCTCTGCGGCGAGGTCCGGGGCGCGGAATCCCGCGACGAGCTCGCGCATCTCGCGCAAGGCGTCCTCGGCGATCTGGCGCACCTCGAGCATCTCCTTGTCGGCGCCGGGACGACCGCGGCTCACGAGCTCGGCGGCGAGCTCGCTCTTGACCGCGACGGTGGCGAGCGTGCGGCCGAAGGTGTCGTGCAGGTCCCGCGAGAAGCTCAGGCGTTCCTCGGCGACGGCGAGGCGGGCGTCGACTTCCCGGCGGCGCTCCTGCTCCCAGAAGACGCGGATCATCCACACCGAGACGCGCATGCTCAGCCCGAGCAGGAAGAGCACGCTCCCCCCGATGGCGGCCGAGACGACCGCGGTGCGACCGTCGGCACCGAGCCCGACGGCCACCACGCCCCACACGAGAGCGACGGCGAGCGTCACGGCCGCGAGGCGTTGCCACGCCAGGAGCGGGGCGAGCGCGGCAAGCGCCACCGCGAGGACGATGTGCACCGCGAACGCGAGCTCGACGAGCTCCTCGCCGGGGGGCCCCGGGAACGACGCGAACGCGACGCCCAGCGTGACCGAGCTCGTCCCCGCCAGTGCGAGGAACCAACCGCGCGGCACCCCTCGACGCCCCAGCGTGGTGTCGAGGGACGCCCGCAACGTCCCCGCGGCGACGAGCGCGTGCAGGACGACGAGAACCAGGAGGACGACAGCCCCGGCTTCCCAGGCCTCCGCCGCGTCGACGAGGGCCCAGGCCATGTAGGGGCCGAGCGCGAGGACCAGGTAGGCCGACCACCGGGTCATCGCCTCGAGGCGCTCGGGGTCGCTCTTGCGCGACCACCGCAGCGCCTCGGGCATCGGTGCAGGGATGTTCACCCGACTCACGCTATCGCTCGGGCGATGCGTCACCGACGCGTGTCCCACCGCATCCACCGCCGCGCCGCGAAGAGCCCGATCCCGACCCACGCGAGGAGCACGGCAAGCGGGACGAGGCCGGCCGAGAACGACTCGGCGAGCGTCACCGCTGCGCCGTCGGCGTCGATCCCGGTGACCGACAGGTGCAGCAGCTCGACGACGGGAGCGAGGGGTGTGAGAGCGGCGACGCGCTCGACGGCCGGCGGCAGGACGCTGAGCGGGAAGAGCAGCCCGCTGAGCCCGACGGCAGCGAGCATCAACGGCATCGTCGTCAGCTGGGCCGACTCGACGGACCGCGTGACCCCGGAGCTCGCGCAGGCGAGGAGCGCGAACACGACCGTCGCGAGCAGCACCGTGAGGACCGCGAGGGCGGGGTTGACGAAGGCGGGCGGCTCGAACGATGCCGAGACGACGCCGAGGGTCACGAGGGTCTGCGCCACGAGGATCACGAGGGCCGGCACTGCCATCCCCACGAGCACCTCACCCTGCGACGTCTCGCCCGTGACGAGCTTCTTGAGCATGAGGTCCTCGCGGCGTGCCACCGCCGTCGTCGTGAGGTTGTAGTAGGGGACGAAGACGATGGCGAACCCGAGGAGGGCGACGAGGATCGCGCCGCTCAGCCGGGCCCCGTCGTCGCTGTCGAACAACCGCATCATCGACAGCACCATGAGCGGGGGGAAGCCGACGGCGACCGTCAGCGCGGTCCGGTTGCGCCACAGGAGCCGCAGCTCCATGGCCGCGAGCGCACCGACACGGCGCACCCTGGGGGCGATGCCCGTCTCGACGGGGACCGGGGCGAGGGTCGTCGTGGTCATGCCAGGACCTCCTGGTTCGTGTGCTGCGGGGTGGCGGACTGGTCGGCGATGGTGAGGAAGAGCTGCTCGAGGCTGCCCGCGCGCGCATCGAGGGCGCCGAGCGTGAGGCGCTCCTGGGTGGACCACGTCAGGAGCGCGAGCAGGTCGCTCTCGAGCGCGTGCGTCGTCACGGTGTGACGCGTCAGGCCACGCGACCGCAAGGCTGCGTGCTCGCCGGCGAGGACCGGGAGCCGGACGTCGGTGTCGAGCGTGAACTGGATGCGGGCCGGCTCCTCGGCGACGAGCTCTGCGGGGGTGCCCGCGCGGACGACCTGCCCCTCGTGCATGAGGGCGAGGCGGTCGGCGAGCTGCTCGGCCTCCTCGAGGTAGTGCGTCGTGAGGACGACGGTCGTGCCCTCGGCGAGGAGGCTGCGGACAAGAGCCCACGCACCGCGCCGCGACTCGGGGTCGAGGCCCGTGGTCGGCTCGTCCAGGAAGAGCAGCTCGGGGCGGCCCATGACGGCGAGCGCGAGGTCGAGCCGGCGACGCTCCCCGCCCGACAGGGAGGAGATCGCGACGTCGACGCGATCGCTCAGACCGACCGTGTCGAGCACCTCGGCGGGGTGGCGCGGGTTGGTGAGGGTCTTGGCCCAGGTGCGGGCCATCTCCCCGACCCGCAGGTCGCCGGGGAAGCCCGACTCCTGCAGCACGACGCCGGTGCGGGGACGAACGTGACGGCGCTCGGCGACCGGGTCGTAGCCGAAGACGCGCACGCGCCCCCCGCTCGGGGCGGCAAGCCCTTCGAGAACCTCCATGAGGGAGGTCTTCCCGGCGCCGTTCGTGCCGAGCAGCGCGAAGAGCTCGCCCCGCTCGATGGTCAGGTCGATGCCGCGCACGGCCTCGAACTCGGGGCTACCCGAACGACCGCCGTAGCTGCGACGGACGCCCGTGGCTTCGATGACGGGGTGGTGTGCGTTGGTCATGGCTCCAGCCTGGGCCCGGCTGGAGCCTGCGGGCAGTGCGCGCTGTCACGAGCTCCTGGGGATCTCGCACGGCCCGACCATGACAGATGTCATGCCCCGTCGAGGGCTGCTCAGCCGCGCTCGAACTGCGCACCCAGGGCTGCGAGCTTGTCGGTGAAGTGCTCGTAGCCACGGTCGATGATCCCGATGCCGCGCACCGCCGAGCGGCCCTGCGCAGCGAGCGCCGCGATGAGGTAGCTGAAGCCACCGCGCAGGTCGGGGACCTCGACC
>JAAYZM010000047.1 GCA_012514835.1 Actinomycetales bacterium | reverse complement strand
CTTCATGGTGCTCCTTGCGACCTCGGGAGTGGGCCTAAGAGGACTTGAACCTCTGACCTCTTCCTTATCAGGGAAGCGCTCTAACCGTCTGAGCTATAGGCCCGTCGCGACCGCGGGATCGCCGCGGACGCCGGATGAGACTACCTCACGAATGCGCCGGGCCGCCAACCGGCGACCCACCGCGCTCACTCGTCGGTGAGGGTGAGGTGCAGGCCGCCCACGAGCGCGGCCGTGATGTTGTACAGGAACGCGCCGATCGTGGACAGCGCGGTGAGGAGGACGACGTCGACGACGGCGATCAGGGTGGCACCCGACACGAAGCGGTCGAACGTGAAGTACTGCATGATGTTGAGCTTCTCCGCCGACTCGGCGCCCAGGATCTCGCGGATCAGCTGGTCCGTCGAGGCGAAGACGCCCAGGTTGTCGATCATGGTCCACGCCGCGACGGTGGCCACGACGATCATGATGCCCACGGCCACGGACAGCAGGAACGACAGCTTCATCACCGACCACGGGTCGACGCGCGAGACGGCGAGCCGCACGCGGCGCGGGGCACCGCTCGGGACGGGTCCGCCCACGGGCACGACGCGCGGGCCCTGGGTCTTCCGGGGCGCAGGCGGGGGCGCGGGAGCGTCACCGGCGGCCTTGGGCGCGACGGGCGTGGCCTTCGCGGACCCGCCCTTGGGCGGGATGCTCGCGGGAGCCTTCTTCGCCGGCGGGGGGGCCGCGACGGTGGTCTCGGAGGGTGTCGAGGTCAAGATGGTGGGAGCCTTCGCTGCGGGAGCACCTTCGGGGCGCTCGTCTGTCGGCGTGCTCAGTGACGATACAGCGGCTTGCGCGCCTTGCACAGCCTTGCGCATGGCCGCCTTCACGCCGGACAGGGCACCGCCCGCCTGGGCGGAGGACTGTGCGTCCTGCTGCTCCGTAGCCATCAGTCCCCTTCGGTCGCCTCAGCGGTCTCGACGTCCGCGTCGGGCGCCGTCTCGCCCTCCACCGTAACCTCTTCGGCCTCTTCGCGTCGCTCCACGTTCCGCGCCACGGCGATGATGCGGTCCCCGGAGTCGGGCTTCGCGAAGATCACGCCCTGCGTCGCACGTCCGGTCGCGTGCACCTCGCCGACGGCGGATCGGACGATCTTGCCCTTCTCCATGATGACCAGGACCTCGTCGTCGGCGTCCACCACGAGGGCGCCGACCAGGTCGCCGTTCGCCTCGGGCAGGTTCGCGACCTTGATGCCCAGGCCGGACCGCTTGGTGACCCGGTAGTTGTCCGTGGTGAGCGCGGTGCGCTTCGCGATGCCGCCCTCGGTCACGGTGAACAGGAAGGCGTCCTCGCGCACCACGTCCATCGCGAGGAGCGAGTCGTCGCCGCGGAACTTCATGCCCGTGACGCCGGACGTGGCCCGGCCCATGGGCCGCAGCTCGGAGTCCGTGGCCGTGAAGCGGATGGACTGGCCCTTGCGCGAGACGAGGATGACGTCGTCGGACGCGTCCACGAGCCGCGCGGCCACGACCTCGTCCGGCTGACCCTCGTCGTCCTCGCGCAGGTTGATCGCGATGACACCGCCGGAGCGGTTCGAGTCGTAGTCCGTGAGGTTCGTCTTCTTCACGAGGCCACGCTTCGTGGCGAGCGCGAGGTAGTCGGCCTGCTCGTAGTCGCGAAGCGCGAGCACCTGGGCGATCCGCTCGTCCGGCTGGAAGGCCAGCATGTTCGCGACGTGCTGGCCCTTCGCGTCGCGGCCGCCCTCGGGCAGCTCGTACGCCTTGGCCCGGTAGACGCGGCCGAAGTTCGTGAAGAACAGCAGCCAGTGGTGCGTCGTCGTGACGAAGAAGTGGTCCACGAGGTCGTCCTCGCGCAGCTGGGCGCCCTTGACGCCCTTGCCGCCACGACGCTGTGAACGGTAGTTGTCGCTGCGCGTGCGCTTGGCGT
>JAAYZM010000397.1 GCA_012514835.1 Actinomycetales bacterium | reverse complement strand
GAGCACGTGATCGGCGCGCCGTGGGCCGCCGTGTCGGTCTCGGCGGCTCAGGCCGGGGCCTACCCCGCGCTCACGGGCGGGGCGCTCGCGGTGCTGCGGGCTCTCGTGGCGGACGTCCAGGCGGCGATCGCCGAGTTCTGAGAGGGTGGAGCGATGCGCACAGTGTGGATCGGGACCTTTCCAGCCGCCGGAGCGGGCACCACCCCGGGACTCGGCGAGGGCATCTGGCACGCGCGCCTCGACGCGGACGGTTCGCTCCTCGAGCCGCGACTCGTGATCGAGGCCCCCGCGCCGACCTTCCTCGCCGCCCACCCCTCGGGTCGCTGGCTCTACGCGGTCAGCGAGGGTGCGCAGGGCAAGGTCACGGCCTTCGAGGTGTCCGACGACGGCGGAGAGCCGGCACTGCTCGCGCGCCGGACCATCTCCTCGGGCGGGGCCGACCCCTGCCACCTCGCGCTCTCTCCCGACGCGCGCACCCTCTACGTCGCCAACTACTCCTCGGGCACGCTCGGGGTGATCGGCCTCGACGCCGACGGCGCGATCGCGGGCCATGGCCCCAAGCAGGTGCTCGGCTTCGAGGGCACCGGCCCGGACCCCGAGCGGCAGGAGGGCCCGCACGCGCACTTCGTCGCGGTGCCCTCGGCCGGCGAGGTCGTCGTCGTCGACCTCGGTACGGACGTGCTGCGCCACTACGCCGTCGGCGCGCCCTCGACGCTCCAGCCGGCCGACGCCCTCGAGCTCGTCGGTCTCACGAAGCTCCCGGCGGGGACGGGCCCGCGGCACCTCGCCGTCTCGCCCGACGAGCGCTGGTGGTACGTCGTCGGCGAGCTCGACGTGACGCTGCACGTGCTCGAGCGCACCCCGGAAGGCCTTGTCTCGCGCCAGGTGCTCTCCCTCGAGGGCGAGGCGGCCGAGCGGCGCGAGCACGGGTGGTACGTCGAGGACGGCCGGATCCTCGCCTCGCACGTCGAGCTGCGCGACGGACGCCTCTGGGTCGGGGTGCGCCGGGACAACCGGCTCGAGGAGCTCGCCGTGGGCAGCGACGGGCGGCTCACGCACCTCGCGACCCACCCGCTCGCGGGATGGCCGCGGCACTTCGCCGTCGTCGGCCACGATGTGCTCGTGGCCGGGCAGACGAGCGGCGCGATCGAGATCGTCTCGGGGTCGGGGCGCACCGAGGTTCCGCTCCCCGCGCCGGCGTGCGTCCTGCCTGTCTGAGAGGCGGGACGACTTGTGAGGTCCGCCATAGCGGGCGCCAAAGTCCGCTAGAGACGAGATAATGGAAAGATGAACCACTCGACCGAAGCGCCGCGCGTCGCGATGCTGTCGGTCCACACCTCCCCGCTCGACCAGCCCGGTACGGGTGACGCTGGCGGCATGAACGTGTACGTCGCCGAGCTGTCCCGTGCCCTCGCGCGACGCGGCGCCGACGTCGAGATCTTCACGCGCGCCACCGGCTCGAGCCAGCCCGAGGTCACGACGCTCGACGACGACGCGAGCGTGCTCGTGCGGCACGTCCCCGCGGGCCCCTTCGAGGGCCTCGACAAGAACGACCTGCCCGGCCAGCTGTGCGCCTTCACGGCGGGCGTGCTGCGCACCGAGGCAGCCGCCGAGCCCGGCCGCTACGACGTGGTGCACTCGCACTACTGGCTGTCGGGCCAGGTGGGCTACCTCGCGGCGGACCGCTGGGGCGTGCCCCTGGTCCACACGGCCCACACGCTCGCGAAGGTCAAGAACGCGAACCTCGCGCCGGGGGACACCCCCGAGCCCGCGGGCCGCGTGATCGGCGAGGAGCAGGTCACGGCGGAGGCGGACGCGCTCGTCGCGAGCACCCCCGAGGAGGCCGACGTCCTCATCGAGGCGTACGGCGCGGACCCGTCCGCCGTGCACGTCGTCGCTCCCGGCGTGGACCTCGAGACCTTCACGCCCGGCGACCGCGCCGCCGCACGCGCCCGGCTGGGCCTCCCGCAGGGCCGCCCCATCGTGCTGTTCGCTGGTCGCCTCCAGCCGCTCAAGGGCACGGACGTGCTGGTCGAGGCGTTCGCCCGGCTCACGGCCACGTCGGGTGGTGAGCCGCCGCTCCTCGTCGTCGTCGGCGGTCCTTCCGGGCGACCTACCGCCGCCCGCGAGCTCGAGGCCCTCGCCGCCGTGCTCGGCGTGGGCGAGCACCTCGAGCTGCGCCCCGCCGCCCCGCAGGCCGCGCTCGCGGACTACTACCGGGCCGCTGACGTGGTCGCGATGCCGTCGCGCTCGGAGTCTTTCGGGCTCGTGGCCGCGGAGGCGCAGGCGGTCGGGACCCCCGTCGTGGCGGCCGCCGTGGGCGGGCTCCGGTCCGTGGTGGTGGACGGCGTCACCGGCTACCTCACCCCCGACCACGAGCCCGGGACGTGGGCCCGCGCCCTCGCGCGCGTGCTCGGCGACCCCACCCACCGCGACGCCCTCGCCGCCGAGGCCGTGGCCCGCCGCGACCGCTTCGCGTGGGACGCCGCGGCCAACCAGATCCTCAAGGTCTACGCGCTGGCTGACCTGCGTCGACCCCAGACCGCCCGCGTCTGAGGGGTGGAGGTCCCGCGCACCCACCCCGCGCGGTGCGGCAGGATTGACCCATGACCTACACCCTCGTGCTGCTCCGCCACGGCGAGAGCGACTGGAATGCCAAGAACCTGTTCACCGGCTGGGTGGACGTCCCCCTCTCCGAGAAGGGCGTCGCCGAGGCGAAGCGCGGTGGGGAGCTGCTCAAGGCCGAGGGCCTGACGCCGGACGTGCTCCACACCTCGCTGCTGCGCCGCGCCATCATGACGGCCAACCTCGCGCTCGACGCCGCGGACCGCCACTGGATCGACGTCAAGCG
>JAAYZM010000396.1 GCA_012514835.1 Actinomycetales bacterium | reverse complement strand
TCACGGTGGCGCCCGGCAACGAAGAGGCGATCGCGGCCGCGCTCGGCCCCGTCGCGGACGCCGTGGCGGTCGAGTCCGTCGCCGCAGCTGTCGACGCGATCCGGCGCCTGAGGGACGACGACGCCGGCCGCGCGCAGCTCGTCATCCCCGCGCAGTTCGACGCCGCCGAGGTGTCTGGGGATCTTCCCGCGGGTGCCGTGGCCGCGACGGGCCTCGTCGAGGCTCCCGAGCACCTGCGACCCACGGTGGCCGCGCTCCTCGCCGGGATCGTCGTCGTCGACGACCTCGCCGGGGCCCAGGAGGCCCTGGCAGCCCGCCCCGAGCTGGTCGTCGCGACGCGCGGGGGAGACCTGCTCGGCACGTCGCGCGCCGCGGGCGGGTCCACGGGCGCCCCGAGCGTGCTGCACATGCAGGCCGCGCTCGAGGAGGCTCGCACTGCTCATGACGACGCCGCGGCCCGCGGGGAGCGCGCGCGTTTTGCGATCTCTGCCGCCCAGACCGAGCTCGCGGCCGCGAACGTGGTCCACGAGGACACGCTCTACCGCTTGCACCAGTCCGATGCCGCGCTCGCGGCCGTCGCGGAGCAGCTGGGCCAGCTCGGTTCCGCCGTGCGTGCCGCCAACGCCGAGGCCGAGCGCGCCCGGGCCTCCCTCGAGGAGGCCTCCCGCACGCTCGAGGCGGACCAGACCGAGCTCGCCGGACTCGTCGAGCGGCTCGACGCGGCGGAGGCGGACCCCGCCGAGTCCGCGGACGTGATCGCGGAGCGCACCACCGAGCGCGATCGGCTGGCCGAGCTTGCCGCGGGCGCCCGCTCGCGCGAGACGGAGTCGCGCCTCGCGCTGCGCACCCTCGAGGAGCGCGTCCGCGCGCTCGCCAACCGGGCCGAGTCGCTCGAGCGCGCTGCCGAGACGGAGCGCGAAGCCCGCGAGCGGGCGGCCGAGCGCGAGGCCGTCCGCGTGCGCCAGGCCGCCGTCGCCGCGGCGGTCTCCGAGGGGGCGCGCCGTGCGCTCGCACGCATCGAGGGCTCTCTGTCGCGCTCGAGCACGGAGCGCGAGCGTGCCGAGGAGGCGCGCACGGTGCGCGAGGCGGAGCTGACGAAGGTCCGTGCGCAGGTCGACGAGCTCGCGCGCGAGATGGCGAAGCTCACGGACGTCGCCCACCGCGACGAGGTGGCCCGCGCCCAGCAACAGCTCCGGCTCGAACAGCTCCAGACGCGGGCGATCGAGGAGCTCGGCACGGATCCCGCGGACCTGCTGACCGAGTTCGGTCCCGACCAGCCCGTGCCCGTCGTCCTGGCTCCGGGGGAGGAGCTCGACGAGTCCAAGCCCTCCTCGGTGCCGTACGACCGTGAGGAGCAGACCAAGCGCTTGCGGGCCGCCGAGCGTGCCCTCGCGCTGCTCGGCCGCGTCAACCCGCTCGCGCTCGAGGAGTTCGCGGCCCTCGAGGAGCGCCACCAGTTCCTCACCACCCAGCTCGCGGACCTCAAGAAGACGCGCGTGGACCTCCTCGAGATCGTCCGCGAGATCGACGAGCGCGTCGAGGTGATCTTCGCCGACGCCTACCGGGACACCGCGGCGCAGTTCGAGCGCATCTTCCCGCGTCTCTTCCCCGGGGGCGAGGGTCGCCTGATCCTCACCGAGCCGGACAGCTGGCTCACCACGGGGATCGACGTCGAGGCGCGCCCCGCGGGCAAGAAGGTCAAGCGGCTCTCGCTCCTGTCCGGCGGCGAGCGTTCGCTCACGGCGGTCGCGATGCTCATCGCGATCTTCAAGGCCCGCCCGAGCCCCTTCTACGTCATGGACGAGGTTGAGGCGGCGCTCGACGACGCCAACCTGGGCCGCCTCCTCGAGATCTTCTCCGAGCTGCGCGAGGACTCGCAGCTCATCGTCGTGACGCACCAGAAGCGCACCATGGAGATCGCCGACGCCCTGTACGGCGTGACCATGCGCGGCGACGGCGTCACCACCGTGGTGAGCCAGCGCATGCGCGAGGAGTCCGCCTGAACGCGTCGCGTGAAGGTTGTGTGCGGGCCTGACGGGAGCCCGTCTGCGCGGGTGCGACGGTCCGATTCGTCACGGACACTAGGGATATGCGCTTTCTCTTCATCCCCGTGATCGTCGCCGTCGTCGTTTCCTTGGGCGTCGTCGTGGCGGCCGCCCTCCTGAGCCCCGAGGGGCGGGGTCTGCGCGGCTTCTTCCAGGACCTGCGCGCCGGGCTCTCCGACCGCGTGGGCGCCAACCGGGGCCGCTCCCGCCTCGACGTCGAGCCCGTCGACACGACCCTCGACGACTTCTTTGCCGCGACCGCCACGCAGGACGACGCCTACGTCGCCGCGGACGGCCTCGCGAACCGCATCGAGCACGTCGTGGACGGCGTGGCCTCGCGAACGCGCCGCTGAGCCGCACGACGCGCAGAGCGCGCAGCCTGAGAGACTGTGCCCGTGATCGACCAGATTCCTGACCTCGTCCTGTTCGGTGTGCCGGCGCTCGTCGTCGTCGGCGCCGTCGTCGGCCTCTTCGTCCGCCGCTCGCGCGGCACGGGTGACGTAGCGTCGAAGGAAACTCCGCCGACGACGGCGGTCCCCGGCGACCGCGTCCCCGACGTGACCGCCGCGTCCGCCGAGGTCGAGGCGCCCGCGGAACTCGAGGTCCTCGCGGAACCCGAAGCAGCGGATCCCACGGCCCCGGCGATCGAGGCCCCCGAGCCCGTCGCGGGACGTCTCCAGCGGCTGCGCGCGCGCCTGGCCCGCTCGGGCTCCCCGCTCGGCGCGAAGCTCCTCGACGTGCTCTCGCGCGAGTCGCTCGGCGAGGACGAGTGGGACGAGCTCGAGGAGACCCTGCTCCTGGCGGACGTCGGGGCGGGCCCCACGGGCGAGCTCGTCGATGCGCTGCGCACCGAGGTCAAGGTCTCGGGCACGCGCGACGCCGCGAGCGTGCGGTCTCTGCTGCGCACCAAGCTGATCGAGCTCGTGGACCCGAGCCTCGACCGTGAGCTGCACCTCGAGGGCGCGGACGGTGCACCGGCCGTGGTGCTCGTCGTCGGCGTCAACGGCACGGGCAAGACCACCACGGTGGGCAAGCTCGCGCGCGTCCTCGTGGCGGAGGGCAAGACGGTGCTGCTCGGTGCGGCGGACACGTTCCGCGCGGCCGCGGCGGACCAGCTCGAGACGTGGGGATCACGCGTGGGCGTCGCGACGGTGCGCTCCGACAAGGACGGTGCGGACCCGGCCTCGGTCGCGTTCGACGCCGTGCACCGTGGCCGCGCCGAGTCCGCGGGCGTCGTGCTCGTCGACACGGCGGGACGCCTGCAGAACAAGGCCGGGCTCATGGACGAGCTCGGCAAGATCACGCGCGTCATCACGCGCGAGGCGCCCATCAGCGAGGTACT
This sequence comes from Actinomycetales bacterium, assembly GCA_012514835.1. GTDB lineage: Bacteria > Actinomycetota > Actinomycetes > Actinomycetales > Cellulomonadaceae > JAAYZM01. The sequence continues at coordinate 491 of JAAYZM010000396.1, read as the reverse complement.
CCTCGTGCTCGACGCGACCACGGGCCAGAACGGCATGAACCAGGCGCGCGTGTTCGCGGAGGTCGCCGGTGTCACGGGCATCGTCCTGACGAAGCTCGACGGGACCGCCAAGGGCGGGATCGTCGTGGCCGTGCAGCGCGAGCTCGGTGTGCCCGTCAAGCTTGTGGGCCTGGGGGAGGGGCCGGACGACCTCGCGCCCTTCGAGCCGGAGGCGTTCGTGGACGGCCTGCTCGGCGAGTGAGAGCCCGCTGAGAGGTTCCCGACACGCAACGTTTACGCGTGAGAGTCTCTTGTCACATCCCCGAAACACGCGTGCGCGGACGGCGAAACGGCGCTGCGTGAACGTTGTCCCCGACCGGTCGAGCGACCGGTGGAGGGAGACGGATCAGGATGTTGGATACCGGAGTGACCGCGTGGATGCTGACCTCAGCATCGCTCGTGCTCCTGATGACACCGGGGCTTGCGTTCTTCTACGGCGGCATGGTGCGCGG
>JAAYZM010000395.1 GCA_012514835.1 Actinomycetales bacterium | reverse complement strand
TCGTCCTCGGGGATGCCCTGCTCGACCTTGCCCACGAGGTCGGCGCCGACGTCGGCCGCCTTGGTGAAGATGCCGCCACCCACGCGCATGAACATCGCGAGCAGCGCGGCACCGAAGCCGAAGCCCTCGAGCACGGCGGGCGCGTCACCGCGGTAGATGAGGACGACGGCGGCGGCACCCACGAGACCGAGGCCGACGACGCTCATGCCCACCACGCCACCGGTGCGGAACGCGATGCGTGCGCCCTCCGCGCGGCCGCCGTCCTGCGAGGCCGCGGCGGCGACGCGCAGGTTTGCGCGCGTGGCGAGCCACATGCCGAGGTACCCGATCGCGGCGGAGAAGCCCGCGCCCAGGAGGAAGAAGATGGAGCGGCCGATCTTGATGCCGCCGTCACCGGGCAGCAGGAAGAGCAGCGCGAACACGACGGCCGCGAACAGCAGCAGCGTGCGGAACTGGCGGTTCAGGTACGCCTGCGCACCCTCCTGGATGGCCTTCGCGATGTCCTGCATCGACGTGGTCCCCTCGCCCGCCGCGAGCACCTGTCGGCGCAGCACGACCGCGAAGACGAGGGCAAGGACGGCGATCGCCGCGATAGCCCCCACGATGGCGAGACTCGTTGTCCCGAGAGTCAGCATCCGTCCTCCTTGACGTCTGTTGAGACGGCCCTACCTCGTGGGTCAGGGCGCGACATACCCGGCACCGGCGCCAGGGATCCGGGGTGAGTCTACGGTGGATTCCGCACGAGTGAACGCCCACCCCAACCTTTCGAGCAGGTCGTTCGTCACAGGGGGTACGAGGCGCCGCCCGGGCGCCATGACGCGAGGAGGAGCGATGGCCCGCTGGGAGTCGGTGCTCGACGAGCTGGTCCGCGACCGCGGCCGCGCGCTCGTCGGCTACGCGTTCCTGCTGTGCGGGGATACGGCCGAGGCCGAGGACCTCGTGCAGGACGCCATCGTCAAGACGTTCTCCGGGCGCTTGTCCGCCGACGCCGTGCTCTCGGCCGAGGCGTACGTCAAGCGCGCCGTCCTGACGATCTACCTCGACGGGTTCCGCCGCCGCAAGCACTGGGCCACGATCCGTCACCTGTCCGCCACCCCCGAGTCCGACGACGGCGCCCGCACGGAAGCCCTCGTCACCGACCGCATGCACGTGTTCTCCGCGCTCGGCACCCTGAGCCCGCGCGAGCGCGCGTGCGTGGTCCTGCGGTTCTACGAAGACATGACCGTGCGCCAGATCGCCGACCACCTCTCGCTCAGCCAAGGGACCGTCAAGCGGTACCTGTCCGACGCGGTCCGCTCGCTCGAGCAGACCCTCGGGCCCGTGGAGCACGAGCTGAGCGAAGAGTTCGAGACCACTCCCGTGCAGGGAAGGAGAGCACGATGAGCTTCAACCTGGAACGCGCCCTCGACGACCTCGCCGAGGCGGGCGCTGCGCGCCGGACCGCCGACGACGACGCCCTCTCGGCTCGCGTGGGCACGATGACCACCAAGATCCGCCGGCGGCGGGCACTGCGCCACGCGGGGACCACCGTCGTGGCCGCGTGCACGGTCGGTGCGCTCGCGGTCGGCGTGGCGTACCTGCCCGGACTCGTGCGTGACGGGCGGACGGGCCCGGCGGCGCCGTCGTCGTCGGACTCTCCCTCCGTCACCGAACCCAGCCCCGACGTGACGCTCGGGGCTCTCGGTCCCGAGCAGGTGTGCGGGACCACGCTGCGCTACCTCGACCAGCGGGGCCAGCTCAATCACTACTCCGAGACCGCCGAGCGCGACGAGCCTGATACGGACGACGCCGGGTTCGCCGAGGTGCTCGGCATCACGGAGGACGCGAACGGTGCGGCCGTCGAGCTCGAGTACTACCTGCCGAACGGCGCGAGCCTGCTCGAGCTGGGCTGGACGCTGCTGCTCACCG
>JAAYZM010000394.1 GCA_012514835.1 Actinomycetales bacterium | reverse complement strand
CTTCGCGGTGTGGATGGTCATGAGAGTGACCACACCCGCCTCCGCGGCGGCACGGGCCGCCGAGCCGTCGTCGTCGGACCCCCCGTCGGGCGTGGGGATCTGGTCGGAGTCCGCCACGAGCGAGACGCGCTCGAGGAAGTCCGCGAGGTCCCCCTCGGGCTCGGCCTCCGCGAACTCGGCGGCCACGGCGTGCAGCTCGGCGAGGTTCTCGACGCGCTGGGCGTCCTGGGGGTCGTCGCTCGCGCGCAGCTCGGCGAGGTAGCCGGTGCGGTCGAGGACCTCCCCGAGCACCTCGGACGGGCTCGCCCCGGACTCGGCGAGCTCGCGCAGCCCGCGCATGAGCTCCGCGAAACCCTCGACGGCGTTCAGGGAACGCGTCGCGAGACCGTGCACCTCGTCGACGCGCTCGATCGCGGCCCCGAAGGAGATGCGCTCGCGCTCGGCGAACACGGCCAGCTGCGCCTCGGCGCGGTCCCCCAGCCCACGCTTGGGCACGTTGAGGATGCGACGCGTATTGACGTCGTCGTCGGGGTTGGCGATCGCCCGCAGGTACGCGACGGCGTCCTTGATCTCGCGCCGCTCGTAGAAGCGCGTGCCGCCCACCACGCGGTACGGCAGCCCCACGCGGATGAGCACCTCCTCGAGGGCTCGGGACTGGGCGTTGGTCCGGTAGAAGATCGCGACGTCGCGGGGGCGTACGCCGACGGCGGCCAGCCGGTCGATCTCGTCCGCGACGTACTGGGCCTCGGCGTGCTCGGAGTCCGCGACCCAGCCCACCACCTTCTCCCCCGCACCCGAGTCGGTCCACAGCCGCTTGGCGCGCCGCCCCTCGTTGCGGGAGATCACGGCGTTCGCGGCCGTGAGGATGTTCTGGGTGGAGCGGTAGTTCTGCTCGAGCAGGATGGTCCGCGCCTCGGGGTAGTCCTTCTCGAACTCGAGGATGTTACGGATGGACGCCCCGCGGAAGGCGTAGATCGACTGGTCGGAGTCGCCCACCACGGTGAGCTCGCCCGTGGTGGTGTCTCCCGCGGCCCCCGCGAGCTCGCGCACCAGCTGGTACTGGGCGTGGTTGGTGTCCTGGTACTCGTCCACGAGCACGTGCCGGAAGCGCCGACGGTAGTGCTCCGCGACGGCCGGGAACGCCTGGAACAGGTTGACCGTGGTCATGATGATGTCGTCGAAGTCCAGGGCGTGCGCCTGGCGCAAGCGCTCCTGGTAGCGGGTGTAGACCTGGGCCACGACCTTGTCGAAGTCGCCCGCCCCGCGGCTCGGCTGGTCGCCGGGCTCGAACGACCCCGCCTGGGCGGCGAAGGTCTCGGGGGCCACGAGCTCGTCCTTGAGCGCCCCGATCCGGTGGGCGAGCGCCTTGGCGCCGTAGCGCTTCGGGTCGAGGTCGAGCTCACGAGACACGAGCGTGACGAGACGCAGCGAGTCGGCCGCGTCGTAGATCGAGAAGCTCGACCGCAGCCCGAGCGTCTTGGCCTCGCGGCGCAGGATACGCACGCACGCGGAGTGGAACGTCGAGACCCACATGGACCGGGCGGCGGGGCCCACGAGCTGCTCGACGCGCTCGCGCATCTCTGCAGCCGCCTTGTTGGTGAACGTGATCGCGAGGATCTCCCCGGGGCGTGCGCGCCCGGTCGCGATGAGGTGGGCGATGCGGTGCGTCAGCACCCTCGTCTTGCCCGAGCCAGCACCCGCGACGATGAGCAGCGGACCACCGTGGTGCAGCACGGCCTCACGCTGCTGCGGGTTGAGCCCCTCGACGAGCGTGGCCGGGTCGAGCGGCTCGCGCACCGGAGCCTCGGGGGCGAAGAAGTCCGGGTCCTCGGGCGCCTCGGCGGGCACCCAGCCGTCGTCGTCGGCCGCGGAGACCGCGAGGGACGCGAGGCTCGG
>JAAYZM010000046.1 GCA_012514835.1 Actinomycetales bacterium | reverse complement strand
GAGCGCGTCGACGGCGTCGGCACCGCGGCCGTCGCGGGTGCCGCCGGGCCGCGCGTGTCGATCACGCCCGACGACGCGGCGCTGGCCGGGCTCGGGCTGACCCGCGCCGCCGTCGCGCCTTTGCTCGTCTCGCACGGCATCGTCACGTCCGGCGGTCTGCTCGAGGACGACGGCCGCTCGCTCGCCGTCCAGCTCGGCTCGCGGATCGGCACGCTCGAGGAGATCGCGGCGCTCCCGCTCGTCACCGAGCAGGGGCCCGTCGCGCTCGAGGACGTGGCCGACGTCGAGCTCACGAGCGACCCGCTCACGTCCTACGCCCTGGTCGACGGCGTGCGCGCCCTGACCCTCAACATCACCAAGCTGCCCGACGCCAACACCGTCGAGGTGTCCCAGGCCGTGCGGGACCTGCTGCCCGGGCTCGCCGCGCAGCTCGACGGCGCGCAGCTCGACGTGCTCGTGGACCAGGCGCCCTACATCTCCGAGTCGATCTCCTCGCTCGCGATCGAGGGCGGGCTCGGGCTCGTGTTCGCCGTCGTCGTCATCCTGCTGTTCCTGCGCTCCGCGCGAGCGACCCTCGTCACGGCGATCTCGATCCCGCTGTCGATCCTCGTGGCCTTCGTGGGCATGAACGCGACCGGCTACACGCTCAACATCCTCACGCTCGGTGGCCTGACCATCGCGATCGGGCGCATCGTGGACGACTCGATCGTGGTGATCGAGAACGTCGAGAGACACTTCGAGTACGGCAAGACGCGCACCCGGACCATCGTGGACGCCGTGCGCGAGGTGGCCGGGGCCATCACGGCCTCGACCGTCACGACCGTGGTGGTGTTCCTCCCGATCGCCCTCGTGGGCGGGCTCGCGGGCCAGCTGTTCGCGCCGTTCGCGTTCACCGTGGCGATCGCGATGGGTGCCTCGCTGCTCGTCGCGCTCACGATCGTGCCCGTGCTCGCGTACTGGTTCCTGGCCCGCAAGCACGCCGGTGGGGCCGCGCCGCGACCCGAGCCGACGACGCACGACGAGCGGCTCGCCGAGCTGCGGGCGAGCTCAAAGCAGGACGAGGCCGCCCTCCAGCGCACGTACCGCCGCACGCTCGGCTGGGTCCTGGGGCACCGCTGGATCACGCTCGGGATCGCGGCCGCCGTGCTCGTGGGCACCGTCGCGATGGTGCCGCTGCTCAAGACGAACTTCCTGGGCGACATGTCGCAGGGCACCGTGGGTGTCACGCAGTCCGTCGCGCCCGGGACGGCCCTCGACGCCCAGCTCGAGAAGGCCGAAGAGGTCTCTGCCGCGATCGGCGGCGTGGAAGGTGTCGAGCTGGTCCAGGCCACGCTCGGGTCGAGCGAGATCAGCCTCGTGCTCGGTGGTGGCTCGGAGGCGATCAGCTACTCCGTGGTGCTCGCCGCGGACGCGGACGCCGCCGCGGCTCCGGACGCGATCCGGGCCGCCCTCGACGGGATCGTGCCCGCTGACGAGCTCTCGATCTCCGCCGCGGGCGGCATGGGCTTCTCGAACGACGTCGAGATCCTCGTGACCGGCCCCGAGCAGGACGCGATCGACGAAGCGACGCAGCAGATCGCCGACGCCATGGCCGCGCTGCCCGAGGCCGTCCAGGTCTCCACGTCGCTGTCCGAGGCGCGGCCCACGCTGCAGGTCTCGATCGACCGCGAGGCCGCCGCGGCCGTCGGGTTCAGCGAGGTCCAGCTCTCCCAGATCCTCGCGGGCGCGCTGACCCCGCAGCAGATCGGTCAGGTCACGCTCGACGAGACGAGCATGGGCGTGTTCCTCGCGCCGACCGACCCGCCCGGGTCCGTCGACGCGCTGCGCTCGCTGCCCGTGCCCACCGCGGCCGGGGTGATGCCGCTGAGTGAGCTCGCGGAGGTCGAGATCGTGGACGGCCCCGTGGCCGTCTCGACGATCGACACGCGCCGCAACGCGAACGTCTCGGTGACGCCGGGCTCGGACGACATCGGGCAGGCGAGCACGGCCGTGCGCACCACGCTCGACGCGCTCACGCTGCCCCAGGGTGTCCAGGCGGAGATCGGCGGCATCACGGCCGAGCAGGACGAGGCGTTCGCCCAGCTCGGGCTCGCGATCCTCGCCGCGATCCTCATCGTCTACGTGGTGATGGTCGCGACGTTCCGCTCGCTGCTGCACCCGTTCCTGCTGCTCGTGTCGATCCCCTTCGCGGCGACCGGCTCGATCCTGCTGCAGCTCGCCACGGGCATCCCGCTGGGCGTGGCCTCGCTGATCGGCGTGCTCATGCTCGTGGGGATCGTGGTGACCAACGCGATCGTCCTCATCGACCTCGTCAAGCAGTACCGCGAGGCGGGCCTGCCCATGGACGAGGCGCTGCGGCTCGGCGCGACCCGCCGTGTGCGGCCCGTCGTCATGACCGCCCTCGCGGCGATCCTCGCGATGGCGCCCATGGCGATCGGGGTCACGGGACACTCGGGCTTCATCTCGCAGCCGCTCGCGCTCGTCGTCGTCGGCGGCCTGTTCTCCTCGACCGTCATGACCCTCGTCGTCCTCCCGACCATCTACCACCTGGTCGAGACCCCCCGCGAGCGTCGCGCCCAGCTGCGTGCCGCGCGCGACGAGGCTCGCGTCCCGGACGTCGCGCCCACTCCCGAGGAGTCCCCGGCCCCCTGACGTTCCCGCGCGCACCCGTTGCGGAACACCACGCCCCGGGATCACCCGTTGCGGAACACCACGCAACTCTGCGGAACGTGACGGTTCACAATGGGCACTTGCGGAACACCACGCAACGCTCACGTTCCGCAGAAGGTGGCGTGGGTCGTGATCTGGAGGTGGCGGCGGTGCGAGTCGCGGGTGTGAGGACGGTCGCGTGGGCCGCCGTCGTCGTCGTCGTAGGCCTTGCCGCGTGCGCGGGGGGAGACGGAGGGCCGACGACGGCGGACACCGGCGAGCTGCCCGCGCAGGGGCCCCTCGAGGAGATCGTAGGGTGGGCGGACACCTCGCGGAGCTCCACCGACGTCATCGCTGCGGTGGCACAGCGAGAGGCGTGGATCGCCGCGTGTATGGCCAGAGAGGGCTTCGAGCACTTCCCCCAGGTGCCTACCTCTGACGAGATCACATCACTCGACGGTCCTGCGCAGGGCACACGTGAGTACACCGAGCGCTACGGCTACGGCGTCTGGACACCCGCGACCGAGGAGGAGGGGGCCTACATGTTCGAGATGCAGGACGATCCCGAGCGCGTGGCCTATCTCCAGGCGATGTCGCCCTCCGAGATGGAGGCGTACCTCACCGCGATGTACGGCGGCGTCACCGAGACGCACACGGACGGCTCGGCGACCCGGTCGGGGGGCTGCATGGCCGTGGGCTACGACGGCATCGGTGACCAGGATGCGTACCTCTCGGGAGTGCGGGACGCCGCGACCCAGTTCCTGACGGCGCTGCCCGAGGACCCGGGCTTTGCCGAGCTCGACGCCCGCTGGTCCGAGTGCATGGCCGGGCAGGGGCTGAGTTACGCGTCCCCCCACCGCGCCAGGGGCTCGTTCCTTGACGGGATCGAGGAGCTGTTCGAAAAGGCTAACGTGGAGAACGTCGACCCATTCTCGTTTCCTGAGGTCCCCGAGCGCGCCGCCGAGGAGAAGCGCGTGGCGCTCGCGGACCTCGAGTGCCGGGAGTCGCTCGGCTACGACCGGCTGCACACCCTCGTCGCCCACGAGCTCCAGGCCGACTACGTCGAGACGCACCGCACGGACCTCGACGCGCTCGCGGCCGTGCTCGGGAGTGACGGGGCCTAGATCTCGACCCTCGCCCCACTCTTGCGGAACACCACGTCGCGGGAGTGCGCGTTGCGGAACACCACGCAACTCTGCGGGACGTCACGGTCACGAAATGCCCCTTGCGGAACACGGCGGGACGCTCGTGTTCCGCAACGTGGGGTGGAGGTGGCGTGGGGGGTCGTGGTGGTGGGGGTGGTGGGAGACTAGAGCTCCGGGTCGGGGACCGCGTGGGGGAGGCGGTGCATGAGGATCGACTCGGCGTCGCGGGTCTCGGCGGTGCGCAGGTTGTGCGCGTACTCGCGGTCGCGTCGCTCGGCCAGGACAGCAGCGAGGAAGTACTCGGCGTGCGTGCCGGCCGGGGGAGCGGGCGCCACGAACGCGGCCACCTGGGCGGCGAGCTCGTTGCCGAGCTGGGCGCGCGACTCGGGGTGGAGGGTCCTGGTGCGCGCGAGGAACTGGCGGCTCGCGAGGGCCAGGCCGTCGGGCAGGCGGCGCATGTCCGCCGCGTGCGCCCAGCCGGCGAGGTGCGGGGGCATCTGCAAGGACCGGTCGACCTTCGCGCCGCCGCTGATCCGCACCGCGTACGTGCCCGCGAGCACGTCGCCGATCCGCTTGCCGCGCGGGTGCACCACGGACGCGATGACGGCCGCAGAGGCGAAGGTCAGCCACAGCTCGCCCACGCCCGTCAGCGCGCGCACGAAGGCATGCCGGAACCGCACCGGACCGCCGTCGTCCCGCACGATCCGCACGCCCATCGCGAGCTTGCCGATGCTGCGCCCCCGCGAGAGCGTCTCGATCGTGGTGGGTGCGATCACCATGACGAGCACGATCGCCACGATGCTCAGCGCCGCGATGATCCCCTCGTCCTCCGAGGCCACGCCCAGGGCGACCACGAGCATGACCAGCCCGTAGCCCCCGAACAGGTACACGAGGGCGTCGATGAGCCCGCTGAGCACGCGCACGCCGAAGGACACCGGCCGCGCGTCCAGCAGGACGCCTTCACCGGTGAGGATCTCGTCTCGTTGCACGTGCGCCCACCTCCCTTGGCTATGGCAGGGTATCGGTCGTGGACCTCGACGCCTTCACCGCGGCGCGCACCGAGCGCTGGCACCGGCTCGACGAGCTCGGCCGCGCCCGCCGCCTGACCGGCGCGGAGGCCGACGAGCTCGTGCGGCTCTACCAGGCGACGGCCACAGACCTGTCCCAGGTGCGCGCGGCCGCACCGGACCCGAACACGGTCACCCACCTCTCTCAGCTCCTCGCACGCAGTCGCGTCGCCATCTCGGGGGCGCACGAGCCGAGCTGGCGCGACGTGGTCCGCTTCCTCGCCGTCACTCTCCCCGCCGCGTTCTACCGGATCCGTTGGTGGACCGTGGGGGTCATGGTCGGGTTCCTCGTGATCGGCACGCTCGCCGGCTGGTACGTGTGGGCCCACGAGGACGTGCTCAACAACTTCATGGACCCCGTGGACCAGAAGGAGTACGTCAACAACGCCTTCGCGAGCTACTACGACCCGGGCGTCGGCTTCGCGGCGATGGTGTGGACCAACAACGCGTGGATCGCCGCACAGTGCATCGGGCTCGGCATCAGCGGGGTGTGGCCCGTGTTCGTGCAGGTCAACAACGCCGTCAGTGTGGGGGCGATCGGCGGGATGATGGCCCACCACGACGCGCTCGACGTGTTCTTGAGCCTTATCGCCCCGCACGGCATGCTCGAGCTCACCGCGATCTGGGTCGCGGGGGCGGCGGGTCTGCGGATCTTCTGGACGTGGCTCGTGCCCGGTCCCCGGCCGCGCTCCCGCGCGCTCGCGGAAGAGGGGCGCGCCTTGTTCACCGTGGCGATCGGGCTCGTCATCGTGCTCGGTGTCTCGGGCCTCGTCGAGGGTTTCGTCACCGGCTCGGGGCTGCCGTCGTGGCTCAAGATCACGATCGGCGCGATCGTCCTGGCCGGGTACTGGGTCTACACGATCGTGCTGGGCCGCCGCGCCGTCGAGGTGGGCGAGACGGGCGACCTCGAGGCCGACCAGGCGGGCGCCACCGTCCCCCTCGCCGCCTGACGGCTGCGCGGCAACCCGCTTGGGCAGGTGCTCAGAGCCGCCCGGCGGCCTTGAGCGCGAGGTAGGCGTCCGCGAGGGCGGGGGCGAGGTTCTCGGGAAGGGCGTCCACGACCTCCGCGCCACGCTGCCGCAAGCGCTGCACGACGGCGGCCCGCTCGAGCTCGCCACGTTCTGCGGCCGCAGCGTCGAACACCTCGTGCACGTCCGCGCGGCCCGCGCGCAGCTCGTCGACCTCGGGGTCGCGCACCGAGGCGACCACCACCTGGTGGTCGAGCCGCGCGACGGCCTCGAGCAGGCCGGACTCCGCGGCGGAGGGCTCGATCGCGGTGAGGAGCACCACGAGGGAACGTTGCGAGAGGCGCTGCTGGACCACCGCCACCGCCCCGGTCCAGTCCGTCTCGGTGAGCTCGGGCTCGACCCCCGCGAGCGCCTCGGCGAGCGTGGGCATGAGCCGTGCGCCGTGCGCCCCCGCGACCCGGGCTCGAGTCTTCCGGTCGAACGCGACGAGCTCGACGCGGTCCCCGGCGTGCGACGCGAGCGCGGACAGCAGCAGCGCGGCCTCGATCGACGCGTCGATGCGCGGGGCGTCGCCCACGCGCAGCGCGGACGTGCGGGCCGTGTCGAGCAGGATGAGCACGCGCCGGTCCCGTTCGGGACGCCACGTGCGGACCACCACCTCGGAGCGGCGCGCGGTGGCCCGCCAGTCGATCGAGCGGACGTCGTCACCGATCACGTACTCGCGCAGCGAGTCGAACTCGGTGCCCTGCCCGCGCACCTGCACGGCGGCACGCCCGTCGAGCTCGCGCAGGCGGGCGAGGCGGCTCGGCAGGTGTTTGCGGGACGCGAACTCGGGCAGCACGCGCAGCCGTCCGGGCACGTCGAGAGACGCCTGGCGCGCGGCGAGGCCCACGGGGCCGAAGGACCGGATCGTCACGCGGTCCGCCTCGCGGTCGCCGCGGCGCGTGGCCCGCAAGGGGGTCCGCAGCCGCACGGACTCGCCGTCGGGCAGGTCCACGGTGTGCCTGTTCTCGACCGCCCCCGCGGACGGCTGCCACGCGTCGCGCACGAGCGCGCGGAGCCGCCGGCCGGAGGTGTTGGTGAGCGTGAGCTCGCTCGTCGCGGGCTCGCCGAGGCGCACGGCACCAGGCACGCGACGGCGCACCCGCACGTCGCGCGGGGACGCCGCGAGGCGGGAGTCGACCACGCACGCGAGCACCACGAACGCGAGCCAGCCGAGCCACGTCGCGTGCACGGGCACGAGCGCCACGACCGGGACGCCGAGCGCCACGAGGAGGGCGGCTCGCCCTGTGGGCACCATGTCAGCGAACCGCCATGTCAGCGCGGGACGGGGACCGACGCGAGGACCGTGTCGAGGACCGTCTCCGCGTTGACGCCCTCGAGCTCCGCCTCGGGCCGCAGCTGCACGCGGTGGCGCAGCGTCGGGTGGGCGAGCGCCTTGACGTCGTCCGGCGTCACGTAGGTGCGCCCGGACAGCCACGCCCACGCGCGCGAGGTCGCGAGCAGGGCCGTGGCACCACGCGGGGACACCCCGAGGGACAACGACGGCGACTGCCGCGTGGCCCGGCACACGTCCACGATGTAGCCGAGCACCTCGGGCGAGACCTGGACCTTCGCCACCTCGGCGCGCGCGGACTCGAGCACCGTGGCGTCCGCCACGGGACCCACCCCGGCGGCTGCGAGGTTGCGCGGGTCGAAGCCGCCCGAGTGCCGTGAGAGCACCTCGATCTCGTCGTGGCGCTCGGGCAGGGGCAGCAGCAGCTTGAGCAGGAAGCGGTCGAGCTGCGCCTCGGGCAGCGGGTACGTGCCCTCGTACTCGACGGGGTTCTGCGTGGCGATCACGAGGAACGGGTCCGGGAGCGGGCGCGACACGCCGTCCACCGAGACCTGCCGCTCCTCCATCGCCTCGAGCAGCGACGCCTGCGTCTTGGGCGGCGTGCGGTTGATCTCGTCCGCGAGCAGCAGGTTGGTGAACACGGGGCCCTCGCGGAACGAGAACTCCGCCGTCCGGGCGTCGTACACGAGCGAGCCCGTCACGTCACCGGGCATGAGGTCCGGCGTGAACTGCACGCGCTTGGTGCCCAGGTCGAGCGCCCCGGACAGCGTGCGCACCAGGAGCGTCTTCGCGACGCCCGGCACACCCTCGAGCAGCACGTGCCCGCGGCACAGCAGCGCGATCACGAGGCCCGTCACGGCAGCGTCCTGACCCACCACGGCCTTCGCGACCTCCGTGCGGACGCCGCCCAGCCGCTGGCGCAGCTCGGCCGACAGCGCCGACTGCGGCGGCGGGCCCACGGGCGCCGGGGGAGCGGCGTGCGGCTCGTACGGGCCCACGGCGGGCTCCGGCTCGGGCGTGAAGGTGCCCGACGGCGGGAGGTTCGATGGCGGCGCGTCCGACGGCGGGAGGTCCGACGACGGCGCCTGCGGGGCGACCGGGCTCGCGGGTTGCTCCACGGGCTGGCTCACGGGCTCGCTCACCGGCTGCCCTGGGGCTGCTGCGGGCGTCGGCTCAGGCTGGTAGGGCTCCGTCACGGTCGGTGGACCTCGCTTTCCAGGCGGTCGAGTTCTCGGGCCAAGTGTGTCAGCCCGGCGTCGGAGGTGGGAGGTGGGCCGTAGAGCAGCAGCGCGACCTCGTCACGCGACCGACCCGAAGCGTAGGACACCTCGTCGAGCACGGCCTGTGCGCCCGCCGAGCGGGGCAGGCCGAGGCGCTGGGCGCACCGGCTCGCAGTCGCGGCGCGCAGTGCTGCGGCGGCGTGCCCGTACGCTCGAGAGCGGCGGTAGAGGCGCCCGCGCCCGCGCGTGACCTCGGCGGACTGGACCACCACGGGAAGCGGCTCGGCCACGAGCCGGCCCAGGCGGCGACCGCGCCACAGGGCGACCACCACGACGAGCACGAGGAGCTGGATCGCGACGAAGCCGACCCAGCCCGGTACGAGGTCACCCAGGCCAGCGCTCGATCCGCCCGCGTCGACGTCGCGCAGGTCGCGCGCGTCGGGGGTGTACCAGACGAGCTGGGCGTTGCGCCCCAGGAGGCGCAGCGCGAGGGCGGCGTTCCCGTCCTCGACCAGCGCACCGTTGGTCAGGGGCTCGCGCGTGGCGAGGGCGGTGATCCGCCGGCCGTCGATCTCGGTCACGGCGAGGCCCGCGGCGCCCTCTTCGTCGACGAAGCACAGCGTGACGGCCTCGCCGAGCGGTCCGTCTCCGGGGTCCGCCGCGGAGAACCCGCCGCCCGCCCAGGTCAGGGTGCCCGCGGCGTTCGCGTCGGCGTCCGAGCACTGCGGCGCGGTGGGCGCGGGCGAGGCGCCCCACGAGTACTCGGACCAGACGTTGGGCGCGTAGTGCGAGACGAGGTAGTCGGGCTCGATCAGCACGAGGTCCGCGGCGGTGCTCGCGAGCCGCTCGACGTGCTCCTCGTACAGCAGGGCGTGATCCGTCACGAGCAGCGTGCTGCCCGCCGTGGCGAGCGCGACGGCCTCGGTCAGGCGCTCGACGTGCGTGACCTGCACGCCCTGGCGGCCCAGGATCTGGGCGACGGCCCGCGAGCCGTGCGCCGTGGTGCTGTCCGGAGCCAGCGGGTCGGTCGACGTGCGGGGCTCGGGCAGCACGGCCGTGAGGGCGAGCAGGGCGAGGAGCACGAGCCCGCCCACGACACGCCGCATGATCCGCCGACGGCGGGACACGGGCGGGCGTCCGCCCGGGCGCACACCCTCGGGTGTCTCCGGGGCGGCCGGGGGAGCGGGGGGCGCCGTCGTCGTCACGACTCCACCTTCGCGAGCGCGAGCGGCTTGCTCGCGCGCGCCGCGTCGTCGAGCTCGACGAGCGAGCGGTAGCCGGGCTCGGTGCCCTCGGCGTCGCCGTAGCAAACCTCGTCGAACAGGGCGCTCGCGGCGAGCAGCTCGGTGGCGAGCCCCGGCAGCACGGTGCCGGCGTCGAGCGCGACCTCGTGCGCGGTGCGGCCCGCACGTTCCTCGAGCAGCGCGCGTTCCTCGAGCCCGCGCACGAGCCCGCGGAAGCGTTCGAGCACGGCCAGGTGCCAGTCGCCGCGCTCGGCGGCCGCGACGGCTGCGGCGCGCATCTGCTCGGCCGTACGGGCGTCCTCGGTGTCGAACACGAGGCGGTCGGCCTTGCCTCGCCGCGATCGGCGCACGGGACCGGCGATCCACAGCGCGACGAGCCCCACCACCACGGCGATGATCACGAGCACGAGCCCGATCATCCGGGGGTCGATCTGGGCCGCCTGGCCCTGGCCGAAGAGTCGCGCGAGAAGCTCCTGGATCCACCCGATGATCCGGTCGAGGAGGCTCTGACCCTGGTGGTAGGCAGGGTCGGCGAGCTCTTCGCGCGCCCAGCGGCGCGCCGTGTCCGCATCGGGCACGACGGGGACGTCCCCCTGCAGGACTCGGATCACGAAGCGTCCGCGGCCGCTCGGGCGAGCGCGACGTCGAGGCCCTCGCGGCGCATCCGCACGTCGATGTACTGCAGCGCGATCACGGCGGCGAGGAACACGGTCGAGAGGGTCTCGGCGATCACGGTCACGACCGAGGTGACCACGAGCGGCCCCAGCTCGGTCGGGTTGGCCATCGGGAACAGGAGCGTGGTCGCGAACGCGCCGGGTACGGCCACGACGCTCGCGACCACCACGACGATGATGACGGCGAGAGCGAGGACGCCGAACAGGCGCCAGAAGCTGCCCCGGGTGAGCCGCCACCCGCGGACGATCCCGCGCCACAGACTCTGGTCCTCGAGCACGAGCACGGCCGGCACGAGGATCGTGCGCACCACGAGCCACACCGAGAGCACCGTGAGCGCGGCGAGGCCGACGACGACGGTCAGGACCACCAGCCCGATCTGGTCCGCCGCGGCGAACACGACGACGAGGCCCACGATCAGAGCTGTGACGAGCACGAACACGAGGTTGAGCAAGAGCGAGAACCCGACCAGCGCGAGCGCGTGCGGACGCACCTTCGCCCACACCTCGCCCGCACTGGCGCGCTGGCCGATCACCGAACGGCTCACCGAGACGATGAGCAGACCCGTGAGCACCGCGATCGCGACGCCGAGGGTGGGGGTGGTGGTGAGGAACTGCGCGGTCGAGGAGGACAGCGTGCTCGCGAAGTACTCGTCCAGCTCGCCGAAGCCCGTGAACGCGTTCGCGAACGCTCCCGCGAGGAGGCCCTGCACGTACCACTGCAGCACCGCTTGCACCACGACGGTGACGGTGACGACCACGGCCGTGAGCCCGAACATCACGCCCGGGTTGGCGCGCACCGCCCGGAACGCGCCGTCGAGCACCTCACCCACGGTGAGGGGACGCAAGGGGACGACGCCGGGACGCAAGGCGGCCTGCATCGTCGCGTACCCCGCAGGCGGCGCGGCCTGGGCGTACGGAGCAGCGGGCGACGAGGGTGCGACCGGCCCTGGGGGCGCCGTCGTCGGACCCGGTTGTGCTCCTTGGACCGGTGCGCCATACCCCGGTGCGGCGTGCGCCGGACCCCAGCCCGCTCCCGTGCCGTACCCGCCCGCGTCCTGGGGCTGGGACGGCTGCGTCCAGGGTGACCCCGTGCCCTCGGGAGTGCTCGTCATGCGGCCATCGTGCCACGCGAGTGCGACAGAAATGACCTGCCGTCTCGCGAGGGATGCCACGATAGGGGCATGAAGGGACGTGTCCTGGTCGTCGATGACGACGTCGCGCTCGCCGAGATGATCGGCATCGTGCTGCGGTCCGAGGGTTTCGAGCCCACGTTCTGCGCCCACGGGGACGAGGCGCTCGACGCCTTCCGTGCCTCGAGCCCCGACCTCGTGCTGCTCGACCTCATGCTGCCCGGCAAGGACGGCATCGAGGTGTGCCGCCTCATCCGCGCCGAGTCGGGCGTGCCGATCGTCATGCTCACCGCGAAGAGCGACACCGTGGACGTGGTGCTCGGTCTCGAGTCCGGTGCGGACGACTACATCCCCAAGCCCTTCAAGCCCAAGGAGCTCATCGCCCGCGTGCGCGCCCGCTTGCGCCGCACGAGCGACCCCGCGCCCGAGCACCTGCTGATCGGGGACCTCGAGATTGACGTCACGGGGCACCGCGTGCTGCGCGAGGGCATCCCGATCGCACTCACGCCGCTCGAGTTCGACCTGCTCGTCGCGCTCGCCCGCAAGCCCACCCACGTCTTCACGCGCGAGGTGCTGCTCGAGAAGGTGTGGGGCTACCGGCACGCCGCGGACACGCGCCTCGTCAACGTGCACGTGCAGCGACTGCGCTCGAAGATCGAGCCGGACCCGGAGAACCCCGTCATCGTGCTGACCGTGCGCGGCGTGGGCTACAAGGCGGGGCCCCCGGACGGGTGACATGGACCGCGTGAGCCTGGTCGCCCGTCGCGTGTCCCGGGCCGTGACCCGGTGGCCCCTGCGTGCGGTACGGCGGTGGCGCTCCTCGCTGCAGCTGCGCGTCCTGAGCACCACGATGCTGCTGGGGCTCGTCGCCGTGGCCCTCATCGGCACCTTCTTGTCGCAGCGCATCAGCGAGGACCTCTTCGAGCGGCGCACGGCCGAGGTGCTCCAGGAGGCCGCGCGCGGCACCCGGCAGGCCCAGAGCAACTTCGACGCGTCCGCGGCGCGCACGTCCGCGGAGATCACGGAGCTGTTCCAGTACTCCGTGCAGCAGTCCCTCTTGTCCGGCTCGGCCGACCGCTCCGTGTTCCTGCTGCGCTCCCCGGGCCCGCTGCCGCCCGTGGTGGTCAACGAGTTCGTCACGAACGAGTCCTTGCGCTCGCTCATCACCCCCGAGCTGCGCGGCGAGACGGCCGAGGCCGAGGGCGGGCAGCGCTGGCAGTCCGTGGCCATCCCGCGCGACCCCGCCGAGCCCGGCGCCGTGACCGCCGGGATCATGGTGGGCTCGACGGTCCAGGTCAACGTGGCCGGTCAGTACGAGCTGTACTTCCTGTTCCCGCTCGGCGCCGAGCAAGAGGTGCTGGGCTTCGTGCAGCGCACCATGGCGATCGGCGGCGTGTTCCTCGTGGCCCTCCTCGTGGCGATGACGTGGCTCGTGACGAGCCAGACGGTGCGCCCCGTGCGCACGGCCGCGCGCGTGGCCGAGCGGCTCGCGGACGGCCACCTCACCGAGCGCATGCACGTGCGCGGGCAGGACGAGATGGCCACGCTCGCGCGGTCCTTCAACGAGATGGCCGAGTCGCTCCAGGACCAGATCGAGCGCATGGAACAGCTCAGCGCGCTGCAGCGCACGTTCGTCTCCGACGTCTCGCACGAGCTGCGCACACCCATGACCACGGTGCGCATCGCGGCCGAGGTGATCGCCGCCGAGCGCGAGGACTTCCCCCCGGCCCTTCGCCGCTCCGCCGAGCTGCTCACCACGCAGCTCGACCGCTTCGAGGAGCTCCTCGCGGACCTGCTCGAGATCTCTCGCTTCGACGCGGGCGCCGCCGTGCTCGACGCCGAGCGCCGTGACGTGCGCGACGTCGTGGCGTCCGCCGTGGACACCGTGTCCTCCCTCGCGCAGCGGCGCGGCTCGTGGCTGAGCGTCGACGTGCCCGAGCGCGCCACGCACGTGGACCTCGACCCCCGGCGCGTCGAGCGCATCCTGCGCAACCTCCTCGTCAACGCGATCGAGCACGCCGACGGCACGGACGTCGAGGTCACCGTGGGGGTCGACGAGCGCGCCGTGGCGATCTGCGTGCGCGACTACGGGGTGGGCCTGAGCCAAGAGGCCGCCGAGCACGTGTTCGACAGGTTCTGGCGTGCCGACAAGGCCCGCGCGCGCACCACGGGCGGCACAGGGCTGGGCCTGGCGATCTCGCTCGAGGACGCGCACCTGCACGGCGGGTGGCTCGAGGCGTGGGGCCGCCCGGGGCTCGGGGCCAACTTCCGGCTCACTCTCCCGCGGCGCGCGGGCATCCAGCTCACGGAGTCGCCCTTGCTCCTGGTCCCGGACAACCCCATGCCCGCGGCGCGCGCCGTGCATGCCGAGACCCAGGAGGCGAGCCCGGGGCGCGGCGCAGACCCCGCGGCGATCCCCGACCTCGACCGGCTGGAGGTGCGATGATCCGGACGCAGCGGCGCTGGGCGGGCGCCCTGGCCGCGCTCGCCCTCGTGGCGGGCTGCTCGGCGATCCCGACGTCGGGCGAGGTCCACGCGGGCGACGGCAACGTGGGCGAACCGGGCCAGATCATCCCGCAGGGCTCCCTGCCCGGGCTCGACGCGAGCCCCGAGGAGATCCTGCGCGGCTTCCTGGCCGCGAGCCCCGCGGGCGTCAACAGCGCCCACCAGATCACCCGCGAGTACCTCACGCTCGCGGGGCGCCTCGCGTGGGAGCCGTGGCGCGGGGCCACGGTCTACCGCGCGGACCCGCGCTTCGACATCGTGTCCGCCACCACCGAACGGGTCACGTACGCCGTGACGGTGCCCGTGGCCGCGACGGTCGACGAGCAAGGGCTCTTCTTCGAGCGCGGGAGCCTCACCGAGGAGTCCTTCGAGTTCGAGCTCGCACGCGACCGGGACGGACAGTGGCGCATCGACACGCTGCCCAACGCCGTGCTGCTCAACGTGTCGAACTTCAACAACCTCTACCGCGCCACCACGCTGTACTTCCCGACGCCCGACCGCACCCACCTCGTGCCGGACGTGCGCTGGTTCGTGCGCGAGGGCGCCGCGACGCTCGCCGTGCAGGCCCTCCTCGAGTCCGGTCCGGCACCGTGGCTGCGCGACGCCGTCCTCGCCGGGGTGCTCGGCGGGACGCGCCTCGAGGGCGAGAGCGTGCTGGTCGACCAGACCGGCACGGCCACCGTGGACCTGAGCCCGGCCTTCATGGACCTGCCCCGCGAGGACCAGTCGCTCGTGCTCGCCCAGATCGAGGCGGTGCTGCGCCGCGGGGGCGTGGGCGGCGTGAGCGCGGTGCGGGTCCTGGTGCAGGGCGTGGAGATCACCGTGCCCGTCGACGAGTCACTCGTGCGCGACCCCGCTCCCGACGGCAACCTCGTGGCCCTCGACGAGGCGGGCGGCCTCGTGACCCTCACGGCCACGGGCCTCGTCCCTCTCGAGGAGATCGCCCCGCTCGACGACGTCTCCGCGCGCTCCCCGGCGCAGGGCTCGGGCGGGTTCCCGCTCGTGCTGCTCGCCGGGTCGAACAGCCTCGTCAACGTGCGTGGCGAGTCGGTCTCCGAACCGTGGGTCGAGGGTCGGCGCCTCGTGGCGCCGAGCGTGGACCGCTTCGGGTGGGTGTGGACCACGCCGGAGGAGAGCGACGGCCTCCTCGTGGCGGCCCGGTCGGTCGTGGAACGCGTGGACGTGCAGGCCGAGTGGCTCGAAGGACGCGAGGTGAGGTCGCTACGCGTCTCGCGGGACGGCTCGCGCGTCGCGATCGTCTCGGTGGGCGCGGAGGGGACCACCGTGGACGTGGCCGCCGTCATGCGCGACGAGACGGGCAGCCCGCAGCGCGTGGGTGCCGCGCACGCCGTCGGCGCCGTGCTCGGGGACGCCGTCGACGCGCAGTGGGTGGACGAGTCGACGCTCGCCGTCCTCGGTGCGATGTCCGGGTCGGTCTCGCAGACGGTGGCGCTCGTGCCCGTCGACGGGTTCACGACCTCGCGCGGCACCCCCGGCGGCGGTTCGCCCGTGCTCGCCCTCGCGACCGCGAAGGGCGACCGGTCCATCTACGTCACCACCGAGGACGCGTCCTTGTGGCAGTGGCGCGCCGCGAGCTGGGAGAAGGTCGCCACCGGGGTCCGCGACCCCGCGTTCCCCGGCTGAGCGGGGTGCCGACAGCGCAGGGTTGCCCGACGGCGCGCTCCCGTCCACAGCCCCGGGAGGTGCGGCCCCCTGGTCCGAGCCGCGCCGAGCCATGCTCGCCCGGTGGACGACGAAGTGGCGTGGTGGGTCGAGCTCGGCCGCGTGATCGTCCCCGTGACGTGCGCGGGGTGCGGTGAGCTCGACGTCGGATGGTGTCCCGCGTGCCGCGCGCACCTCGCGGGGCCCATGGTGCGCTGCGAGGAGGATGCCCCGCGGCTCGACCGGCTCGACGGTGTCCCCGTGCTCCCGGTCTGGGCGTGCGCGCCCTACACCGGCCCCGTGCGCGAGGCGGTGCTCGCGTGGAAGGACCGCGGGCGGGCGGACCTCACGCGAGGGGTCGGGGACGTGTTCGCCGACGGCGTGCGCGGGGTGGCCGCGAGCATCGCGGTGGCCGTGCGGGCCGAGGGGCTCGGGGAGCTGCTCGTGGTGGGGGCGCCGTCCTCGCGGGCGGCCGTGCGGCGGCGAGGTGCCGACCTCGTCGCGGGTCTCGCGGACCGGGCGGCGAGCGCGCTCGCGGCCCACGGCGCACCCGCCCGTCCCGTGGGCGCGCTCGAGCAGGGCCGGGGTGCCCGCGACCAGGTGGGGCTCGGTGCGCGGGCACGCCGACGCAACGTCTCGGGGCGCGTGCGGGTCCGTCCGGGGATCCGGTTGCGCGGGGCCGTCGTCGTCGTCGTGGACGATGTCCTCACCACGGGGGCGACCCTCGCGGGAGCGGTCGACGCGCTCGAGGGGGCGGGGGCCCGCGTCCTCGCGGGCCTCGTGCTCGCGGCCACCCCGAGCCCGGCGCGGCGAAGTCCGGACATACCCGCCCCGACACGCCGATGACCGGGACGATGGGCTGGTGGCAACCCTCGGGGCGGGCTACGGTGAGAGTCCACGCAGACGTGATCCCCGGAAGGCTCGGGGACGCGTCCGCGGCGCGGAGGGAGGTGGTGATCCTCGAGGCTCTTCGGAGCCGTAGAAGCAGGTCCGCTCCCGGGGTGAGAGCCCCACTTTCCGCAGGAGGATTCCATGGAGATCGTCGTCGTCGGCCGGCACACCCAGGTGCCCGACAGGTTCCGCACCCACGTCGAGTCGAAGCTCGCGAAGGCCGAACAGCTCGCGCCGCGCGCCCAGCGGATCGACGTCGAGATCACCCACGAGTCCAACCCCCGGCAGTCCGACCAGAGCGAGGTGGTCGAGATCACCGTCCGGGGCAAGGGCCCGGTCATCCGGGCCGAGGCCGCGGCCGACGACCGCTACGCCGCGCTCGACCTCGCGACCGCCAAGCTGTTCGAGCGCCTGCGTCGCCACCGCGACCGCATCAAGTCGCGGCGCACCGCCGGCCCCACCCTCGTGCCCGCCGACGTGCGCCCGCTCGAGGACATCGCCCCGCCCCCGAGCGACGACGGCGAGCGCGTGGTGACCGAGGACGGCGCGATCGAGCACACCCTGGGCGACTCGCCCGTGGTGATCCGCGAGAAGGTGCACGAGGCGCACCCCATGACCCTCGACGACGCGCTGTACGAGATGGAGCTCGTGGGCCACGACTTCTTCCTGTTCGTGGACGCCGAGACCGCGCAGCCGTCCGTCGCCTACCGGCGCAAGGGCTGGAGCTACGGCGTGATCCGGCTCGACAGCGCCGTGGTGGGTGCGGGCACGGGCGACCGGGCCGCCGCGCACGGCTGACCGGCCTGCTCCTCACGAGAGTGGATCCATCCTCCGCAGGGTGGATCCACTCTCGTTCATATCGCTCCACCGTGGCCGGTTGGCGTGAAGATCGCTCCACCCTGTGGGGTGGGGCGTGAGGATCACTCCACTGTCGGTGGGTGGGGGGAGGATGTGCGCGTGGCGACGACGAAGACCAGCCCGGCCGGCACGCAGACGCTGAGCCTGTCCCAAGCGAGGCGCATCGCGATCGCGGCCCAGGGGCTCTCCCGGCCGCGGCGCGAGGGGGCCGTGACGATGCGGGGCGTGCAAGGGGTGGTGGACCGGCTCGGGCTGATCCAGATCGACTCGGTCAACGTGCTCGCGCGCGCCCACCTCATGCCGCTCTACTCGCGGCTCGGTCCCTATGACACGGCCCTCCTCGACCGGGCCACGCGCGGGCCGCGGCGCAGGCTCGTGGAGACGTGGGCGCACGAGGCGTCGTTCGTGCCGCCCGAGACGTACGGCCTGCTCGCGTACCGCCGTTCGGCGCTGTCCACCAAGTGGTTCGAGGACGACTCGGAGCTGTTGCTCCAGCACCCCGGGGAGGTCGCGGAGGTCCGCGCGATCGTGGCCGCGGAGGGCCCCGTCACGGCGGCGGCGATCCAGGAACGCTTCGAGGACCGTCACCCGCGCACCGGCAAGGGCTGGTGGGAGTGGTCCGTCGCGAAGCGGATCCTCGAGCGGCTCTTCTACCTCGGTGAGCTCGCGAGCTCGGGCCGAACCCCGGCGTTCGAGCGGCTCTACGACCTGCCCGAGCGTGTGCTGCCCGCCGAGGTGCTCGACGGGCCGGCCCTCGAGCGCGCGGACGCCGTGCGCGAGCTGATCCGTCTCGCGGCGCGCCCCCACGGGGTCGCCACGGTGCGCTGCCTCGCGGACTATCACCGCTTGCGCACGGATGACGCGAAGCGGGCAGTGGGCGAGCTCGTCGAGACGGGCGAGCTCGAGCCCGTCACGGTCGACGGCTGGCGGGGGCCCGCCTACCTGCACGCCGACGCCGCCCGTCCGCGCCGTGCCACGGGCCGAGCGCTGCTGAGCCCGTTCGACCCGCTCGTGTGGGAGCGAAAGCGCCTGCACGCGCTGTTCGGCATGCACTACCGGATCGAGATCTACACCCCGGCCGAGAGACGCCAGTACGGCTACTACACGCTGCCGTTCCTCGTGGGCGAGCACGTCGCGGGGCGCGTGGACCTCAAGGCCGACCGGGCCGCGGGGCGGCTGCTGGTGCAGGCCACGTGGTCCGAGGAGCACGCGCCGCCCGAGACCGCCGCCGAGCTCGCCGCGGAGCT